>CAZIZE010000102.1:0-55050 GCA_964543655.1 uncultured bacterium | reverse complement strand
AGATTTAAAAATGGTAGAAAAGCTAAAATTGAAATTCCTAAAAATAAAAAGCTTGGAATTCATGGTATTTCTCACGAATATGTAAATTATATGCTTGGTGGTAGTTTCAGAAGCACATATCAACCATTAAATGATAATATTATTAATGGAAGAATTAGAGGAGTTGCAGGAGTTGTTGGTTGTACCAATCCAAGAGTTAAGCATGACTGGGTTCATGTTGAGCTTGTTAAAGAACTTATTAAAAATGATGTACTTGTATTACAAACTGGTTGTTCTGCAATTTCTCTTGCTAAAGCAGGACTTATGGATCCATCAGCTAAAGATCTCTGTGGTCCAGGATTGAAAGAAGTTTGTGAAGCAGTTGGTATGCCACCTGTATTAAATGTTGGTTCTTGTGTTGACAATTCAAGAATTTTAATTGCAGCTACAGAGATGGTTAGAATTGGTGGACTTGGTGAATCAATTGCAGATTTACCAGCAGCAGGTGCTGCACCAGAATGGATGAGTGAAAAAGCTATATCAATTGGCCACTATTTTGTATCATCAGGAGTTTACACTATTTTTGGTGTTTCCTTCCCAAGTATTGAAGGCACTAAATTCCATAAACTACTTATGGAAGGTCTTGAATCTGAATGGGGTCTTGGTAAATGGGATTTTGCTGCTGATCCTTATGAAATGGCACAGAAAATGATTGCTCACATTGACAAGCAAAGAGAAAAACTTGGTATTGCTGGACAGGTTGAAAGAAAACTCTTTGATATGGAAGATAGAAGACAGCTTGATTTCTAACATATTTAAAAAGCAGGCCAAAAGGCCTGCTTTTTTTATTTTAAAATATAGCCAATACCTGAAATAGTTTCTATATTAATAAAGTCACCTAATTTTTTTCTTAAATGATTAATATGCACATCAATTGTTCTTGACCAATTATAAATATCTTTCTCTTTCCACAAATTATTCTTTATCTCTTTTCTTGAGCAAACTTTGTTTCTATTATTAATTAGAAATAGCAAAAGATTATACTCAGTTCTCGTCAAATTTACTGGAACAACATCATCAATATACACTTCTCTTTTTTCAGGATAAATTGTAACTCTATCTAATGTTATTTTACCTTTTTTACCAATATTTGAATCACTATATCTTCTCAAGCAGCTCTTTATCCTTGCTGCAAGCTCAAGAAAATTAAATGGTTTCACAATATAATCATCAGCACCACATTCAAGCCCCAAAACTTTATCAGAAACTGTATCCCTTGCAGTGAGCATAATTACAGGAATATCAATATTTTCCTTTCTTATTTTATTGCATAATTGAATTCCATCCATATCAGGAAGATTAAGATCAAGAATAATAATATCAGGCTCAGCACCTGATATTAAATCATAAGCATCAACTCCTGTTTGCGCAGTTATAATATCATAACCTTCAAGTTTTAAATTTGCTGAAATAACTTTAAGTATATCTTCATCATCATCAATTATTAAAACAAGGATTTTATTTTCTTCCATTTTTCGCCTCTTTCTCAGGCAAAATTTTTATTAAAAAAAATTGTAAATTTTACTTTTTTTTCATTAATTAACTCAACAGTTATATTACCTTTGTGGGCAAGCATAATGCCTTTGGCAATTGCAAGGCCAAGTCCGCTTCCTTTTTCTTTGGATGATTTAAGATGTTTATATTTTAAGAAAAAAGTTGAAATATTTTTTTCATCTATTTTATGTTCAGTATTGTTTATAATTGATAACTTAATATTATTTTCTGTTTCATTAATTGATATAGTTATTTTATCATCTCTTGGAGAAAATTTTATTGCATTATGCAAAATATTAATTAACACCTGATTAATTCTCTTTCTATCAACATAAACATAATAATCTTTTTCAAAATTTATTTTTTCAAATTTTATATTTTTTTCATCAGAATATCCTTTGAAAAAAATAAGAATTTCCTCAATAATTTCTTTAAGATTTTCCTCTTTTAAGTCAAGCTCTAATTTGCCTATTTCAATGCGAGCTATATCTATAAGGTTATTAACCATTAAAATCAAATTTTTAATATTTTTGTCTATAATCTCAATAAATTCTTTATTTTCTTTTTTTGTAAGCACTTTGGAAAGATATTCAATTCCACCTTGTATTGTAGTGAGAGGAGTTCTTAATTCATGAGAAACTGTAGCAAGAAAATCTGTTTTTAATTTATCTTTTCTTTTTAATTCTTCAGTAGCTTTTTCAATCTCTTTTTGCATTATTTCATGATTATTTTTAATTATGTTTGCCATATTAAAAAATTTATTTTTTAAATCCCCAATCTCATCTTTTCTTGAAGATTTTTTAAAATCAGTTAAATAATTTTTTTCAAATTTTTCTATGTTTTCTTTAATAATATTCACAGGTTTAATAACAAGAAAATAATTTAAAAGATAAATGATTAAAATTGTAAAAAATATTATAATTAAATATGAAAAAAAATAATATTTTTTCATGATACACAATTTTTTATCAACATCAGTTAAAGGTAGTAATACACTTATACAACCTCTTAACTCTCCAATATTGTATCCTTGATACATATGACAGGTTAAACAAGATTTTTTAATATAAAGAGGTCTAATTAGTCTGTAAAATTTTTTATGCATTAAAAATTCTACCTCAACTATTTCTTTTGCTTTTTTTCTGTCAAAAACTCTTAATGCATAACTTTCCGTTTCATCAGGGGCATTAGCAGGATTAATTAGAAAATTACTTGATAATTTAAAAAAATATTTTCCATTTTTAAAAGCATAATTTGATAACTCCCGTGTGACCATTGCTGGATTTCTTTTTAAAAAAGTTTTATCCCCACATTTTACAAAAGGTTTATTCAAATATGGATTGATATATAATCCTTTTCTCTTTAAAACATAAATGCCTCCTACATCAGCAACCCATTTTCTTGTAAGGATTATTTGATCAATTAAAATTTCAGCTTGTTTATAAACTTCTTCGTATAAAAATTTTTTCTCTTGTTTAAAAAAAATATAAAATATTCCACCTAAAATAATTGAAAGAACAGTAATAATACCAATCAGGTATTTAAAACTAAGGGAAAAACAAAAATTTTTTAATGCTTGCATAAAAAAAATTTAGAGTATTTTTTTTAAAATGTCAAATTATAATCAAAAATAATTTATACAAAATTTTGTATAATTTTAAGAATATTTTTATAAAATTTTATATCTTCTTTCTCAATCTTTTTATTTAATTCAGGGAGCCAATTTTTTAAATGAGTATTTTCAAAATATTTCAATTTTTCAAGTTTTTTTTCAGAACTTAAATAATGAGCAAATTCAAGTTCTGTTGGAAGATAATCTGGCATATCTCTGTCTGCAAGGGCAACTCCTTCTTCAAGATATAATTTTTCAAGTAAAAGCAAAAATTTAGCTCTATCTTCAGGTTTATCACTTTTTACAACATAATGAGATTCATAAAGTGGAATTTTTAAATCAAAAATAGATGTATAAATTACCTGAAGATCTTCAATAGAGGTATATTCATCTTCAAGATTATCAATTAAATTTAAATTCTTTTTATTATTTAAATTATTAAAAACCTCTTTTAAATTTGTGAATAACCAACCTGTATCTATTGCTTCTGCTATTTCTTTTTCAGGATAACTTATAGCCATTGACAAAAGTTTGTAACCAATAATTTTATCCTCCATTGTTAGCTCCTTAAGCTTTATAAAAAAAAGGGCGTATAGATACGCCCTTCAAAATTAATTTAAAGCTTCCATGTTGGAAAGCCTGTTAATACATCAATTAATTCAGAATGAGATTTATTTCTTTCATTATCAAGAATTTTTTTGATTTCTTTAACTTTCTTTCCAAAAAGTTCTTCAAGATAAGTATAATCTATTCTTTCACCAGAACTGTTCCCTTTATCATCAATTTTATTTTCAGCCACCATAACAGGAGGAATATAAAAAACTTTAGGTTTAGTATTAAATTCTGACAGCAGAGGAACAGCAACTTTATATTTTTTAACAAGTTTATAAACAGGAGAGTCTTTGTCATTTAATTTACCAAAAAATCTTGCTTTTCCCGGACATGTAATAACGCAAGCTGGGGGCTCGCCTTTTTCAAGACGAGGAAAACAAAATATGCATTTTTCAGCTTTATCCATATTTTTATTAAAAAATATTCTTTTGTATGGACATGCATCAATACATTCTCCAGCACCTTCACACTTTTCGCTATCAATAAGCACAAAACCTTCTCTGGTTTTGTATATTGCTTTTGCAGGACATGCTTTCATACATGCAGGATCCTCACAATGCATACATATCATTGGCAAATAAAAAAACCATTCATCATTAACATTCTTACCTCTACCCATGTCCTCATAGTAATTGGGACCATTTTTAAGATTTATCCCAATATTAGGCAATCCTTTTCCAGGATTATTATGAAGTTTACTATAATCAAATTTAGGAACATTTTCATAATCTTTATCATCCATACCTGCTTTTTTCTTTGTTTTCTCAAGCCAGTTATAAGGATATCCCTGACCTGGACGAGTTTCCACAATGGTAAACCACATATGTTGCGCACCGTCTCTGTTGCTCCATAACATTTTACATGCAATACTGCATGCTTGACAACCAAGACATTTATTTAAATCTATCACCATACCATACATGATAACCTCCTAAAATTAATATTTTACATAATCTTTTTTATTTCAACTGATGTGTCACATTCATTACCTGTAACACCCCAAAAATTCCATCCATATTTTAAGTGATAAGATGGTGCTTTAACTTCAGGATATTTTACTGATTGGGTAGGTTTAGGTCTAATTGGAGTAATACCATTAAACCATCCTTTAATTGTGGTGAACATCTCAGCTCCATTTGCAACTCTAACTTCACCTTCTTTTATTCCTGCCATAACTTTTGCTCTACAAATCATTTCACCAAACTCATTGAATATTTTAATTTTATCTCCATCTTTTATTCCCCTTTTCATTGCATCTGCCTTGCTCATTAATGCAATTGTCTCTCCTCTCTGGAGTCTTAAAAGAATATCCACATCTCTAAATGTTGAATGAGTTCCCCATCTACCATGTGGTGTATTTAATTTTAAAGGTGCTTTGGTTTTCTTATCTGGTAATCTATCAAATTCAGGCTCTTTATATATTGGTAATTCATTATTTAAATCTAAAAAATATGAATGATCAATATAAAACTGTTGTCTTCCTGTTAATGTTTTTGACCCTATCATTCCAAGATATTTTTTACCAAAAAATTTGGGAACCTTTACTTTACCTCCAATTGTAATTTTTTCTTTTGCAAGCTTTCCTCCTCCTGGCCATGGGAGCATTTTGTCAACATTTTCAACAAATGGTGTAAGAGGTCTTCTGCTCTGAGCAGCTGGAAATGGAACAGGAGCTTTTCTAATCAACTTTACTATGCCATCAATATATCCTTTTACATCTCCTTTAAACAGATTGTTTTCTATTATTTTCTGAAGTTCAGGCACATAGTTCTTTTTGTTCATTCTATATTCATCAGGATCAGGATAAATTATAGGGCTTTTAGTCAAAATAAATTTTGCAGATTTAACGTCAGTATCCATTTTGCCGCCTGCGGTAAACACATTGTATACCTTAGTAAAATCAATAACTTGCTTTTTCTCTGTATCTTTCCATTTTCCATCCCACCTGCCTGTTGCAACTAATTTATGAGAATAATTTTGTATGCCTTTTGCAATTAATTTGAAAATTTCATAGTCTGTTTTAGATTCATATAAAGGTTTAATAACAGGGTTAAATGCCTGTAAGTAAACATGCATCGGTGTAGTTTCTATATCAAATTTTTCATACCAGGTTGCAGCAGGAAGCACCACATCGCAATAAAGTGCTGTTGAGTTAATTCTAAAATCTATTGTTACAGTAAATTCCAACTTATCAGGATTTTCAAACCATTTTAATGTATTATATCCACCCTTGCCTTGATTAAGAAAATTGGATCTCCAAATCATCATTGCTCTTGGTCTCTTTGGTGGCTTAGGATATACAGGAATCCATTTTTTTGATAAGGATTTTAAAAGTAAATAATAGTTGTATGCCCAACCATCCTCTTTGTTGGCGCTAACAGGCAATCCATTTGGGAGCCTTTTCAACTTACCTGTTTCTATATCTTTTACTAATTCAGGATATGTTTTACCAAGTTTATATAATTCTGCATCATAATGAGACCATACAAATAAGGTAGCATTTTGTGGTCTTGCTTTAAGTATCATTCCATATTTTCCAAGCCCACTTAACCATACTTTATATTGACCTGTATATTGACTAAATCCTGAGCCTGTTTTACCTACATTTCCAGTAAGTGCAAGCATAAGAATCATGGAACGATTGTTAATATCATTGTTAAACCAGTGATTTACTCCGCCACCACCAATAATCATTGCTGGTTTTTTAGTAACTAAATCAAGGGCAAATTGTTTTAATGTTTGCTCTCCAATACCTGTTATTTGAAAAACTTTTCCAGGAGTAAATTTTGAAACTTCTTTTCTTAACTTATTAAAAACAGTTTCAACTTTTACTTTTTTGCCATTTTTTAAAGTAACTTCTCCTTCATAAAAAAGAGAAGGATCTATATTATATTTTTTCAAATCAAGAGTATCTCTGTTGTCTCCGAGAGTTCCAGGAGGCATAACAAACTTATTAGAATTATTATCAAAAACAAACAGTTTAAATGCATTGCCTCCAGACTTTACATCAGCTTCAGTTAAGAATTTTCCATTGTCTTTTCTTATAATAAAAGGTAGATCTGTAAAAGTTTTTACATAATCATGATCAAAACTGTGATTTGATATAAGATAATTAATAACTCCATTTACAAAAGCAGCATCAGTGCCAGGTTTTGGAGAAATAAAAACATCTCCCATTCTTGCAGTAGCATTATAATCTGTCATAATAGTATAAACTTTTGTGCCTCTATATTTTGCCTCTTGCAATAAATGGGCTGCTGCAAGACGTGATTCAGCAACATTGGCACCCCAGAAAATCAGTAGCTTTGCATTTTTCCAATCAGCTTCTTCGCTTTCTTCAGTCTGCACACTCCATGTCATAGGTTCACCTGGAGGCAAATCACAGTACCAGTCATAAAAACTAAGAGGACCACTTGCTCCCATAATTTTGCAAAGTCTGTATCCTGCTCCTGCAGAAACATAACTATAAGCTGGTATTGCAGAGAAAAATACAATCTCATCTGAACCATGTTTTCTTGCAATATCAGTAAATTTTTTAGATATTAAGTCTATTGCCTCTTCCCAAGTAGCTCTTCTGAACTTCCCTTCACCTCTTTTTCCCACTCTGATCAATGGATGTTTCAATCTCATATCTCCATAAACATACCTGAGATAACTTGCTCCTCTCAAACATCCTCTTGGATTATAGTACTTACCCATAACTTTATCATAAGTATCATAGTCTGCAGCAGGAGTAATCTCTACAATATACTTGTCTCCCTTTACAAAAGCATTCCAACCACATGCCTGAGTACAATTTGCGGAACAAACACTTCTAATAACTTTGTCATAGTCAAAAACTTTTCTCAGCTTATCCTCGCTAACCTTATGCAATTTCCCTCCAACAAACTTACCCATTTTAAGATCTTTTGCAATAAGAGGTAATGTGGTAAGTCCTGCTAATCCACCAGCAACTGAGCCTAAAAACTTACGTCTTGTAATTTTTTTACTGTTTCCTGACATTCCCCTCCTCCTTATAAATATAATGATGAGAAATTATTGTATATATTATACATTATAATTAAGTAAATTTGCTGTAAATATGGTGTAACTTTTTTGTAAAGTTTTTGTAAAAAAAGAAATTAGAATTTTGTAATTAGAAATTAAGATTTAATACAAAAACAAATTTAAAATACGATATAAAGTTTTTAAAAGGCTTTATATTTGCCAATAATATGCTTTTTCATTTGAAATAACATAAAATTTGAACCTTGAATTTTGAACTGATAACTGTAAACTATCCTAAGGGCTCTATCCCGTAAAATCTCTTGCTTCAAGGTTGGTTTTGTATAGTTGGGATTTAGGATATAGTTGTTAGGATTTAGTGGTTTTTAATAACTACGAATAACCATAAATTACAATCTCTATCGACTAAGACTAATGTTGAACCCTGCACTTGTATATTGTATCATTTTAAATTTTCTTTATAAACTATTATTTTTTTACCTTTTTTTAATTTTTCAATAAGTTTTTTATATAATTTTTTCTCTTTTTCAAGAGCAATATAATCTCTTGCAGTTGCTCTATCAATATTTTTATGTTTTTTTACATAATTATCAATGTCTAAAGTTGTAACATTAACCTTTTTTGAGATATTTTCAATAAAGTATTGTCTTAATATAATGGTTGTTTGATATGAGTTATCTTTTTTTTCCAAAAAACGATGTTTTTTTATATTTTCTTTCATTGTTTTTCTACCAAAATAACCTTTTTCTTTTGCATCTTCTATAATTAAAGTCCTTTCTATTAAATGATTTAACATTTTTAATTTTTCTTCATTGGTAGATGGTTTTTTATTGAATAAATCAAGAAAATCAAGATAATCCTGATACGTAATATTTAAATTATCAATTTTTGCTACAATAATTTTATCATTAGATTTTACTGATAACTTATTGCTTTTATCTTCTTTTTTGGCTACTGACGCATAAAGAAAACTTAAACTCATAATTATTGATAAAAAAAACATCAAAAAAATAAATCTTATTTTCATCAAATCCTCCCCATTTTTCTTAATTATTATAAAAATAAACAAAAGTTTTTATTAAGTCAATTGCAAAAAATAAATTTACAAAACCTTTACAGAATATTTACACATTTTAACCCCAAATTTACTTCTATTAGATGTATATAATATTAATTCCAAAAATTTTAAAGCAAAGGAGGTGTATAAAATGGCTGATGAAGAAAAAAAAGAAGATTTATCAAGACGAGATTTTATGTCTAATTTTGCCGCAGGCATTGGCATTGCAGCAGTTGGCGTTACCTCTGCTGTTTATGGCTTCAAGTACCTTGTGCCACCATCTAAAAAGAAAAAAGAAATCAAAGTTCTTATGGCTAAAGTCAACGAAATTAAGCCTGGAGAAGCAAAAGAATTTCTTGATGGCCAAGGCAGAAAAGCACTGTTAGTAAATCAAAATGGTAAAATCAAAGCTTTTTCTAAAATTTGCACTCATCTTGGATGTGAAGTAGAATGGAAACCAGAAGAAAATATCTTTTTCTGTCCATGTCACTTAGGTAAATTTGATGCAAATGGAAAAAACATTGCAGGTCCTCCACCTCGTCCTCTTGATCAGTTTAAGGTTGAGGTAAAGGATAACTATGTTTTTGTCACTTTAATAGTGTAAAGGAGGTGAATACAATATGATTAATGCTCAAAATATGAGTACATGGGAGAAATTCAAGTCAGTAGTTCTTGATGAAGATCTGCCAGAACATATGAAAATATGGTGGTGGTGCCTTGGCGGAGTACCAGCTATTCTCTTTATAATATTAATTGTTACAGGGATCCTTCTTGCAATGAATTACTCTGCCACAATTGACGGAGCATATGAAAGTGTAAATTACATCACCAATAATATAAGATTTGGCTGGTGGATTAGAGCAATTCATAAATGGTCAGCTGAATTAATGGTAGTAACAGTATCATTACACATTATTAGAGTTTTTTTCACCAGAGCATATACAAAACCAAGAGAATATGTATGGATGACAGGGGTTTTATTGCTACTTATGACCCTTTTTGCAGGATTTACAGGATATTCATTGCTATACACTCAAAAATCTTATTGGGCTGTTACAGCAGGTACAAATTTAGCAGGGAAAATTGCAATTATCGGTCCTCTTCTTCGAAAATTGTTAATTGCAGGTGATTCATTTAATAAATTTACACTTAGCAGATTTTTGATTCTTCATGGAGCAATAGTCCCAGCTGTTATTGGAATATTAATTTTTATCCACATAGTGATTTTAAGAAAAGTAGGTGTTAGTGAATTAAATGGAGGAGGCAAAACCTACAAATTTTACCCTGATCATATTATGACAGAGGTTATAATTGGTTTAATGCTTCTTTTTTTCATGACTATTCTTGCTATTGTTTTTCCTTTAGAACCAGGAGTCAAGGCTAATCCTCTTGTTACGCCTCTTCATATTAAGCCTGAATGGTATTTTTATCCAATGTTTAAATGGATAAAATTAACCTCACAATGGATAGGACTATATGTGCCTGTTCTTGTAATAGGCTTGTTCTTTTTCTGGCCATTTGTTGATAGCTGGCTTGTAAAAACATTCAAATCAGAGTCATTGCCAGTATTGATAGGATTAGCAGGTATGATTATTATTACCATATTAATGATTTTAGAATCAGCATAAAATATATATAGAAAGGAGGTAATTATGGATTTAAAAGCAAAAAAATGGCTGGTTTTTATAGTTTCTATATTTTTTCTTGCTGCACTTCTTTTAGTTGCCAAAAATGAGTCTGTAAGATTTGCAAAAAAAATGGGAGTTGAACCGCATAAAGTTCATGTAGGAGATGTTAGTAAACAATGTATTGAATGTCATAAAAGAAAAGGTGTTGCTCCTAAAGTAATCGATCACTGGGAAGCAAGTCTTCATGCTGAAAAAGGTATTGATTGTATTAAATGTCATGAAGCTAAAAAGAGTGATTTTGATGCTTTTACCTGCCCAGGTTCCAGTATAATTATTGGTAAACATCCAACTCCTAATGATTGCGCAAAATGTCATAAGCAGCAAGTGCAGGAATACACAGAAAGTAAACATGCTTTTCCTTTCTGGCAATATAAAAACGCAGATAGATCTGTATTTGAGCCTATTATAGGCACAAAGCATGGTTGTGAAGAATGTCATAACTTAACTACTTTTTGGCCTGACGGCAGTGTAGGTGAATGTGATATTTGTCATCCAAAACATACATTTAGCATAAGAGTAGCAAGACAGCCAGAAACATGTGGTGAATGTCATGTGGGTCCTGATCATCCTCATATTGAAGAATATATTGAATCTAAACATGGTAATATTTTTAAAGCAGAAGGTGCAAAATGGAATCTTTCTTATAGAAGTAGTGATGAAAAACCTATACCAATTCCAGCTCCTGTTTGTACAACATGTCATATGGATGGAGCACCAGGTGTGAAACCTACACATAATGTAAGTGCACGACTTGCAACTGAATCACAGGCTCCATGGTCATTTAGAACTGTATGGTTTGAAGAAAAACTTGGTACATGGAAGGATAAAAGAAAGAGAATGAAAAACATATGTTATAATTGCCACGCAAGAAGCTTTGTTGATATGTATTTCTTAACATTTGATCTTGTTAATTTCCAATATAATGAAATGAGAAGAGCTAATGTTTACTGGACAAAGAAAATGACCAAAGAAGGTATTTTACACAGACTTGAATATAAGGGTAAATTTTACTCAAATCCTGTTATAAATGGTTGGGATGAAAAACCTGAACATTTAATGTATAATGATTGGCATCACGAAGGTAGAAGGTTCAGAATGGGAGCTGAGATGATGGCTGCTGATTATACTCAATGGCATGGTGTATGGGAAATGCAACATAATTTACAGGAAATTATAACCTATGCTGCAGAGCATGGTGATGAAGAAGCTAAAAAAATCGTAGAAAGCACAGATCCTTTGAAATTCTTCCCATACAAAATTTATGATGTTCCTGGTAATGAGTGGAGTATTGGTGTTGAAAAATATAGAAGCCCAGTAGCTTATAAACTTGTACCTAATTACTGGGAAATGGTAAAAGCTAATGTAGAAGAACTTTATAAACAAGGATTTTTAACAAAAGATGAATGGGATCTCTGGATGAAAAGATATAAAAACAAAGATTACTATCTTGGTACTAAATTCCCAGAACATCCAGTATATAAAGCATACAAAGAAAGACTTAAAAAAGATGGTGTAAGTCTCAAAAAAGCTATTAATTTGAAACTTCCATCTCCAAATTTAATGGATGCACCTCATTAATACTAAAAAAGCAGGCTTTTGCCTGCTTTTTTTATTAAAAATGAAACTCAGCTCTGGTAATGTGGAATTGTTATAATGATAATCCACTAATTGACTTTTCTTCCATTCTATGTTTAAAAGATTGAAACTTTTTTCTGGAGGAATTGATGCTTGACAGGTTTAATATTGAAAAAATTTTCAAAATCCTCTTTTCCAATGGTGGTGATTATGCAGATATTTTTTTTGAGAATAAAAATACATGTAATATAGTTTTTGAAAATGGCAAAATTGAAAAAGTCCAATCAGGAAACGATTCTGGAATAGGAATAAGGTTGCTGCATGATAATAAAACTTTTTATGGTTTTACAACTGAGTTTACTGATAAATCTTTAATAGAAATAGCTCAAAAATTATCAGAATTTACTAAATCTTCAAAGTCTGATTATACTTTATCACTATTTAAAAGCTCAGCTATATTAGCAGAGAATATTATACTGCCAGAAAAAGTTAGTTTACAACAAAAGATTGATAAAGTTTTGGAAGGAAAGTATTTCCTTGAAAAATACAGTTCAAAAATTGTGCAATTTAAAATTGTATATAGTGATTCAATTCAGGAAGTTGAAATTATAAATTCAAATGGAAATTTTATAAAAGATTTAAGACCTCAAATCTTATTTTTATCACATGTTATTGCTGCTAAAGATGAGTTAATACAAACAGGTTATGAAGCTCAAGGAGGAGCTTTAGGTTTTGAATTTTTTAATAATAATGTTGTTGAAGAAACGTGTAAACTTGCAGCAGATAGAGCGGTAAACAATCTAACAGCTAAAAAAATCAAAGGTGGGACAATGCCTGTAGTTTTATCAAGCAATGCAGGTGGTACAATGATTCATGAGGCTATTGGCCATGGATTAGAAGCAGATATTGTAAATGATGGAATGAGTGTGTACACGAAAGATAAAATTGGTAAAAAGGTTGCCTCAGAGAAAATTACAGTTATTGACGATGGCACAATTCCTTTTAAAAGAGGTACTCAAATTTACGATGATGAGGGGAATAGATGCCAAAAAAATATCCTTGTTGAAAAAGGGATATTGAAAAATTATATTTATGATGTACTTAATGCATTAAAAGATGGTGCTAAGCCAACTGGTAATGGCAGGAGAGAATCTTTTAGATTCAAACCTATACCAAGGATGACTAATACCTACATTGCACCAGGAAAAGAAGATCCCCTACAAATAATTAGGAGCGTGGATAAAGGAATTTTTGTAAAAAAAATGGGTGGGGGACAGGTAAATACTACTACAGGAGACTTTGTTTTTGAGGTTACAGAAGGTTATGAAATTGTAAATGGTGAAATAGGTGATAGAGTCAGGGATACTACCTTAATTGGCAATGGACCTGAAATCTTAAATAAAATTGATATGGTTGGAACTGACCTTGGATTTTCTATAGGTACCTGTGGCAAAGATGGCCAGGGTGTTCCAGTTAGCGATGCTCAGCCTACTTTGAGAATTCCTGAAATAGTAGTAGGATAGTTAAAAAATAAATATTTTTTAATATTTTATAGCTATTTATAAATCTAAACAATGTTTAAACATAAATCTATTAAAAATTAATAATTATTATTATCTTGAATGTAAAAGTTTAATATTTTTAATAGGTTTATAATAGGTTTATATAATAGGATAACTTTTAAATCAAATATTAAATTTTTTTTATAAGAATTTTTAAAATCATCTCCTTTAAAAGAAACTCTGTTTTACAAAAAAAGCTAAAGATTAAAATAATTTTACTTGACAAAAGAGAAGTTCATACCTAATATTATAATGTAATTCAATAATAGCCGGTTGTAGTCCTATCATTTTTTTGACAAACATTTCAATAGAAGGAGGCTATCTTGGAAATAAAAGATAAAGTTGCAGTGATAACAGGTGGTGCAAGGGGAATTGGTAAACAGTTTGCTCATGATCTTGCATTAAAAGGAGCAAAAGTTGTTATTTGTGATCTTAATTATGACAATCTTGTTGCTGTAAAAAAAGAATTTGCAAAAGATAATCTCAATATTGATATTTTTGAAACTGATGTAACCAATGAAGATAGTGTGGTGAATTTGTACTCTACTGTTTCGCAAAAGTATAATGGAATTGATATTAGTGTTAATAATGCAGGAATTACAAAAGATAATTTATTAATAAAAAAAGATGAAAAAAATATATTTAAATTTCCTCTTAAAGATTGGCAAAATGTTATTAATGTTAACCTAACTGGTGTTTTTTTATGCACAAGAGAAGCAGCGTATCAAATGGTGAAATATGAAAAAAGAGGGATTATTATTTCAATGTCTTCAATATCCAGGCATGGAAATATGGGACAGACAAATTATACTGCAACAAAGGCTGGTGTTTCTGCAATGACTGTTACCTGGGCAAAAGAACTTAGTAGATTTGGCATTAGAGTTGTTGCAATAGCTCCTGGCTATGTAGAAACAGAGATGACAGAAGCAATTTCAGATAATATTAAAGATAAAATTATAAAAATGATACCTCTTAGAAGATTTGGTAAAAAAGAGGAAATTTCCAAAACATTGCAATTTATAATAGAAAATGACTATATAACCGGCAGAACAATAGAAGTTGATGGAGGTTTAAGAATTTAAGGAGGGTAAAAATGTTTGAAAATTTAATGGAAAATCAAAAAAAGATGTTTGAAATGTGGCAAAACTTTTTTCAAAAGAGTAGTGAACCATCTACCAATATTAATCCTTTTTTTCTACCTCAGGATGTTGCTAATCCTTTTTTGAAAATGAGTAAATCTTCTGAAATTTACAAAGATTTCTTTAATTTTTATGAAAATTTTCAAAAATCTTTTATGCTACCTGAAAACAATTATAATTTTGCAAATTTTCAGAAACTTTTCTCATCGTTTCAAGATAATTATTCTAATATAATTTTAAAAATCATGGGATTAGACGAGATTACACCTGCTAAAATTCTTGAAAATTTTACCAAACAATACTCAGGATTAGAGCTTTTTGGACCAATTCAGGATGCCTTAAAATTGAATGACTTTAATAAACTTTTTGAAAATTTTTATAGTAATAATTTGGGTACGTTTGAAACTTTTCTAAAAATGCCCTCTTTCTGGTTAACAAGAGAAATAAATGACTTAATTAAAGAAGTTATTAATAACCTTTTGGAATATACAAAAAAAGTAGAAGAATTTAGGGAAGTTATTAGCAAACAAACAAATAAAGGTTTTGAAATATTCTTAGAAGAGATAAAAAAACAGCCTCAGCTTAACGATTTTGACGAATTTTTCAAAAAATGGATTAATTCCAATGAAAAAATCTTTCACGACTTTTTTAAAAGTAAAGAATATGGGGAATTACTTGGCAATTTATTAAAAGCTGGTACTAATTTGAAAACCTCAATTGATAAATATACGTATCAAATTTTAAAAGAATCAAATATTGCCACTAAATTTGAATTAGACAGAGCATATAAAGAAATTTATACATTAAAAAAAGAATTAAAAAATATGAAAAATAAAATCAACGAATTAGAATCAAAAATTAGTAAAAAAAGGGAGGAAAATAAATGATAGGAGAAAAATTTTGGACTGACCTTTTTGATATAAATCATAAGCTTTACAATATCTTTGACCAGTTAAAAGAGGTAAATGAAATTGACACAGAGCCAAGCCCTAAGGAGCTTGAAACAACCTTTGACAATGTTAAGCTTTATCATTACAAACAGAGTAAAAGAAAAAAATGCCCTACTCCTATACTCATAGTTTATGCTCTTGTAAATAGATACTATATGATGGATCTGCAAAAAGATAGAAGTTTTATTAGCAAACTCCTTGAAAATGGTCTTGATATTTATATTATTGATTGGGATTATCCAGAGAGAGCTGATAGATATAGAACAATGGAAGATTATATAGATGGGTATATTAATGATTGTGTTGATTATATTAGAGAGAAACATAAACTTGATAAAATTAATTTACTTGGAGTGTGCCAGGGTGGAACTTTTTCAGTAATTTACTCTGCTCTCTATCCTGAAAAAATTAAAAATCTTGTTACAATGGTTACTCCTGTAGATTTTGATACTGATGATGGACTCTTAAATGTATGGTCAAGATATATTGATGTTGATAAGCTTGTTGATGCTTATGGTAATATTTCTGGTGATTTTATGAATATTGGTTATCTGATGTTAAAGCCATTTCAATTGAACTTTGAGAAATATTACAATTTTATAAAAAGCACAAATCAGCTTGAAGATTTGAAAAATTTCTTAAGAATGGAAAAGTGGATATTTGATAGTCCTGATCAAGCAGGAGAAACTTTTAGAAAATTTATCAAAGAACTTTATCAGCAAAACAAATTAGCTAAAGGAGAGTTTAAACTTGGTGGTAGAAAAGTTAATCTTAAAAAAATTACCATGCCTATTCTTACTGTTTATGCAGAGCAGGATCACCTTGTGCCTCCAGCATCAACTAAGCCTTTAAATGATCTTGTTGGTTCTAAAGATAAGACTTTACTATCATTTAAAGGTGGTCATATTGGTATATATGTTAGCTCAAGATCGCAAAAGGAGCTTGCTCCAACAGTTGCAAAATGGATAATGGAAAGGTCATAAAAAACTATTAAAGGAGGTATGAATCATGAAAGAAAATGTATTTGAAGGATTAAAAAATGTGTATAGCTTGGCATTTGAAAATTTCAAAATTGTTACTGAACAGCAAAAGAATTTTGTAGAATTATTTTTAAAAAATAGCCAATTACCAAATGCTGATGCTATGTTAAAACTCTATTCAGAGTGGCTTGCTACAACTGAAAAAGCTCTTGATGATTTTAAAGATGTTGTTTTAAAGGGGCTTGACTATATGTCAGATAATTTAAACAAGTCAACTAAGTAAAATAAAGGAGGATATTATGCCTTACAACCAAAATATATTTAAAAATTTGAAAAATTTCTATGAACTTGCTATAGAAAATTTTAATCTAATAAATAATCAGCAGCAAAACATGGTTGAATTTTTTCTACAAACTCAACCTGATATTTACAGGGAAAATTTGATGAAGTCATATAAAGAATGGTTAAAAAATTCTGAAATAGCTTTAAATGAGTATAAAAATATGGTAATTAAAGGGTTAGATTATTTAGAAGACAATTATAACAGAATGATGAAAATGGCATCAAAAAAAAATGAAGAAAAATAGGGTAGAGTTATGTTAAACAACTGGTTTAAACTCACAGAAAATTTATGGCAAAATTATGCCAGATCTTTTAATTTTTTTAATGAATATACCAAAAAATTCAATTACAACTTTATGGATGCTGAAAGTTTCTCAAAATTCCTCACTAATTTAACAAAAACTCCTTTTAATGACCAACTTCTAAGAGAATATTACAGCAAAATATTTTCAGATAGCTTTAAAGATTTCTTTGATGATTATCATGAATTTGTAGAGTATCTAATAGATTTCTGGCAACGATACTTTCTATTTATTGATGTTCTTAGAAAACGTGCGAATATTATGATAGAACATTATCAAAATGGGATGCCGCCTCTAATTCATTTTAAATATGAAGAGGTAATAGATGCAAGAGGTTTTGAAAGGCCAGCAAATTATATTCTTTACAAATTGCTTCCTGAAGAAGGTGTAAAGATAGATCCTAATAAGAGACCTATAATGATATTTGATCCACGTGCTGGACATGGTCCCGGGATTGGTGCATTTAAACGAGATTCTGAAGCTGGTATTGCAATGCAGGAAGGTCACCAGTGTTATCTCATTGGTTTTTTCCCAGAACCATGCGAAGGTCAAACTCTTGATGATGTTGGCAAAGCAATTTTGACATTTATAGATGTTATGCACGATTTACATCCTGATAATCCACCTGTTATATATGCAAATTGCCAGGCTGGATGGTTAGTTAGTATGATCGCAGCATCCCGTCCTGAAATAACAGGTCCTCTTGTAATTAATGGTACACCTTTATCATATTGGGCTGGTAGAGAACTTGTAAATCCTATGAGAGTTGCTGGAGGGCTTACTGGTGGTGTATGGATGACAATGTTTCTTTCTGACCTTGGTAATGGTAAATTTGATGGTGCATGGCTTGTTTATAATTTTGAAATGTTAAATCCTGCTAATACATTCTGGAAAAAAGAGTTTAATGTTTTTCATAATGTTGATAAAGAGGAAAAAAGGTACCTTGGTTTTGAAAAATGGTGGACAGGGTTCCATTTCTTTAATGAAGAAGAGATGGTTGCTATTGTGAACAATCTCTTTATTGGTAATAAACTTGAAAAAGGAGAAATGCTTGATCCAGACGGCAATGTAATAGATTTAAGAAAAATCAGAGAGCCTATGGTGATATTTGCCTCAGAAGGTGATAATATCTCTCCACCTGAGCAAGGGATGCAGTGGATTTGTGAGGTTTACAAAACAACAGAGGAGTTGAAAAAGCATAAACAGCGAATAATTTATATGATACATCCCAATATTGGGCATCTTGGAATCTTTGTATCAGGAAAAGTTGCTAATAGAGAGCATAGAGCTATTATTGAAAATATTGAAAGAATAAGAGAACTTCCACCTGGTCTTTATGAAATGAAAATAGTAGGAGAAACCAAGGAAAAAGACCCTAAAAAACCTCAATTTATAGTTGATTTTATAGAAAGAGAGATTGATGATATTAAATTAAATTATGAAAAAGAAGATTTTGAATATGTAAGGTTTGTGTCAAAGGCTAATAAATATTTTTATGAAAATTATGTAAGACCTTACATTAAGCCTTTTATTAATGAAACAACTGCTGAGATTATGAGATGGTTGCATCCTGATAGATTTTTCAGATTAATCTATTCTGAAAAGATAAATCCATTTATGAAGTTTTATGAATATATGGGAGAGTATATAAGAAATAACAGGCAAAAGGTTGATGATAACAATTTCTTTAAAATAACAGAAAAAAAACTTTCTAACAATATAGTAACTACTCTTGATTCTTACAGAGAATTTAGAGACAACTTTTATGAATGGCTGTTTAAATCAATGTATATGAATAAAGAAGTGAAATAAGGATAGGAGGGATTTTAATGAATTTAAAGGAAGCTGTTAAAACAAGGAGAAGTATCAGGCATTATAAAAGTGATGATGTTTCAGATGAGTTGTTAAATGAGATTTTTGAGCTTGTAAAAATGTCGCCTTCCTGGGCAAACACTCAGTGCTGGGAATTTGTTGTTGTTAGAGATACCAAGATTAAAGAAGAGCTTGTTAATACAATGCCAGAAAGAAACCCTGCAAGAAAAGCTTGTATGGATGCACCTGTTTTAATAGTTGCACTTGGCAAAAAAGGACTCTCTGGTTTTAAAAAAGGCGAGCCTATGACCAACAAAGGTGACAATTGGTACATGTTTGACGTAGGGGTTGCAATGCAAACATTATCGCTTGTTGCTCATGATATGGGGCTTGGTACTGTAATTTTGGGACTTTTTGATGCAGAAAAAGCAGGTCAAATTATAGATGCTCCAGAAGGTGTGGAAGTTGTTGCTATGACTCCTATTGGCTATCCTGCAAAAGATTCCAAATGTCCACCAAGAAAAGAAGTTAAAGAGTTTGTTTTTAAAGATAAATATGGCTCTTCATTTAACTAACAACTAACAACCAACAACTAATAACTAATAACTAAAATTGTGGCTCTGTTAAAACAGAGCCTCTTTTTCAATTATCAATATGATAAAGTTTTTTATTAATTTTTTTATCTTAATCCTATCTTTTATATTTATATTTTTTTATTTTTATCCTGAAAAACAGTGGGAAACCTTTCAGAAAAAGTGGAAAGAGGAAAAACTGAAAAAACTTTATTACGAATATAAAAAAAGTGGCAATAAAAAAATTTTGTCTGAAATAGAAAAAGTTAAAAATTTCAAAATTAGAAAAATAGGAATCTATGTTACCAAATGGAAAAGAGTGGAATATTGCCTAACCTGCCATATTGGAATAAAAGATATTAGCTCGTCTCATCCAAGCAAAATTTTTGGATGTGTTATTTGCCATGGTGGAGATCCTTTAAGTTTAGATGTTAAAGAGGCTCATAAAGGATTAATAGGCAAAAGCAATCCATCTGATTTAAAGTATGCTTCTCTTTCCTGCGGTCAAACAGCTCCTGATGGCACAAAATGCCACAGTAGTGATATTAAAAAAGTAAAAACTTCATTAATGTATAGTATGGCTGGAGTTATTGCTGATTTACGGTATCAATGGAATGCTCAAAAAACCAAAAAAGCCATTTATGCTACTCATACAATAAAAGATAGCTCAGGAAAAATTTTAAAACAGATTCCTTTTTATGAAAAAAAAGATGTCCCACCTAAATATCAAGGTAAATTTGATATTTCTGGTAAAATTGCTGACAGCCATTTTAGAAAATTTTGCAGTATGTGCCATGTTGGTGTGAAAAATATTAATTCAACAAGCAATCATGCATCTGGTTGTGCTGCATGTCATGTAATTTATCGAAATAACAGTAAATATTTAGGAGATGATCCCACTATTCCAAAAGATGAAAATGGTCATCCACCATACCATGTTATAACTTCAAAGATTCCAACAGAGCAATGCTTACATTGCCACAACAGAAGCAATAGGTATGGCACCTCTTACATTGGCATAGGAGAAAATGATTTCTATGGCACTCCATATAAAAATGGGATGTTAAGTAAAAATAGACTAATTGGCGGACGTTACTACTATCATCTCAATTCTGATATACATTTTAAAAAAGGTATGGATTGTATAGATTGTCATACTAAAAATGAAATAATGGGTGATGGAAAAATTTATGATAAAATGGATGAAGCAGTAAAGATCAAATGTGAAGATTGCCACGGCTCATTCAATAAAAAACCAGAGTTAATTAAGGTAAACAAAATTTCTGATATTTTTTTATCAAAATTTAAATCAGTTAATCTTGGAGATACTTTATTAAAAAATGATAAAGGTGAAATCTTCTATAATGTTAAAGATGAAGGTGGTAAATTGATTCTGCACACAAAAATAGAAAATAAAAAATTACCTATAACAATTATATATGGAAGTAAAAATCATATAATAAACAATTGCAACAAAAATATGGAATGCTATACGTGCCATTTTTCATGGACAATGTACTGTTTTGGTTGCCACATTGGATATAATGCTAAATATCCCCAAAGAGATTTTCTCACTAATTACAAATCAGATGGTCACTGGTATGAAGCAAGAAGCTATACAAGATACAACGATATTTTACTTGGTATTAATAGACGTGGTAAAATTTCACCAATGCAATATTGCCAGAGCCAAGTTACTTTTCCTGAAAAAAATTATTTTAACAAGGTTTTTATTCATAGAGACAATACAACATCTTACGTTGTTGCACCGGTCCAACCACACACAGTAACAAAGTATAGTAAAAGATGCTCTGATTGTCACAATAACCCAATGGCAGTTGGAATTGGAAGAGGGTATTTAAAATTAACAGATAATAACAGCATTATTTTTAAACCTCTGTACAATATGAAAAAAGCAGGAATTGCTGTAACTTTCCCATTTGAATCAGTGGTGTCAAAAGATGGAAAGATTCAATTTCAAAGCACATCAAATATTGGAGTAAAAGTGTTTAAAAGAGAGGAAATATTAAAAATTTTACAAGTTGGCAGATGCACTCCCTGCCACAACAGCTATAATGACAAAATCTACCAGAAAAACAACTTCCCTTACTACTATAATTTAATCAAAAAAAATAACTTCCAACATATTTATAAAATGTTTCTTAAAAAATGAAAAAACCTGTTGAGAGCTATATTCAAAAAAAAGAGAAAAAATCAGAAAATAAAATTAAAAATAGAGCTGACAAAGAGGTGGATAAGGTAATTGAAAAAGGTATTAATAAAATTTTTAATTCAATTTTAGGTAAATAGTATCAACCTGCTAAGTTATTTATTTATAAGTAGTTTTGCAAAAAACTAAACATTTTTTTCAAATTCAATAAGTAGGCACAAAGTAAAAGTTCAAACTGATAGTGCCTACTTATCTTGAAAATAATTAACTACAATAGCTTCAAGCTCATCACCCATACTCTTTATCAAGCTATTATCTTCACCTTCAAGCATTATTCTAAGTTTTTTCTCTGTACCTGAATATCTTACTAAAATTCTCCCTTTATCACCAAGTTCTTTTTCAAATTCTTTTACCTTCTGCTCAAAATTAGTAATATTTTTCAATGGAATCTTATCTTTAACAGGAACATTTTTTAAAATCTGAGGATATTTTATAAACAATTTCTTAATGTCACTTGCCTTTTTATTACAGATAAGCATTACTTTTAATAATTGGAGGGCTGTTAAAATGCCATCTCCTGTGGTATTGTATTCTCTAAAAATTATATGTCCAGATGGCTCTCCACCTAAAATATAATCTCCCTTTAGCATCTCTTCAACAACGTATCTGTCACCAATTCCACTTTTTATAACTTTAATATTATTTTTTGTTAAAAATTTTTCAAAACCAAGGTTACTCATTGGAGTAATAACAACTCCATTGTTTTTTAATTGATTATTATCTTTTAAAAATTTAGCACATAAACCAATTATAAAATCTCCATCTATCTCTTCACCATTTTCATCCACAACAATAACCCTATCACCATCTCCATCAAATGCAATACCAAGATCAGCTTCTTTAGAAATTACAGTAGCTCTTAATTTTCTTGTATTTGTAGAACCACAATCTTTATTAATATTTTTACCATCAGGGTTGGTACCTATAGTGATAATATCAGCACCTAATTCATAAAAAACCTCAGGTGCTACTTTATAAGTAGCACCATTTGCGCAATCAAGAACTATTTTCAAACCCTTCAGGTCAAGATCTTTAGGAAAAGTTGTTTTCAAATATACAACATATCTACCAACAGCGTCATCAATTCTATATGCTCTACCTATTTCATCACTTTCTGGTAAATACTCATCAAAATTATTTTGGAATATAAAATCTTCAATTTCTTCCTCTTTTTTATCAGGTAATTTATAACCATTTGATGAAAAAATTTTAATACCATTATCTTCATATGGATTATGAGAAGCTGATATTACAACACCTGCATCAACTCTCATATTACTTGTGAGAAAAGCAATACCAGGTGTTGGCAAAGGACCAACAAGATATGCATCTCCACCCATTGAACAAATACCAGAAACAAGCGCACTTTCTATCATATATCCTGAAAGCCTTGTGTCTTTACCTATTAATATTTTTTGCTTTGAATTGTCCCTAAATACCAAAGAAATTGCTTTTCCAAGTGCAAGGGCTATTTCTGTAACCATTGGATAAACATTAGCCCTGCCTCTAATACCATCTGTGCCAAATAATTTTCTCATTTTATACTCCTCAGTTTTGCTTTAAATGTAGCATTAATGTACATTGTAGAAATATTATCTATTTTTGTGTGCTCTGAAGGATACTCCAGCTTTAATTTAAACTCTTTTTTATGTATATCATCGATTTCAATAAATGCTTTAAAATCTTCTTTTCTAATAATATTTTTAAAATTTTCACTAATCTCAGCTATAATATTAACATAATCTGGCTTTAATTTAATTATATAGTTGCTTAAATCAAGCTGACTCTTTATTGAAATTTTTATATGTTTAAAAACCTTTTTTATAAATTTTTCCTGAATATCTATTTTCACTTTTGCTTCAAGAGGTGTAATGGATCTTAAATATCTCAAGTTGGTTATTAATGGAACTTTAACTTCAAAACTTTCCTTCTTACCTGTAATATCTATCACATCTGTTTTAACTGTTTGAATTAAATTTAGCTCATCTTCTGCTGCTGTAATAGATGCATATGGTGGTTCTATACTTAAACTTTTTATTTCAAACCCATGTGCAACCTTTCCAATAATCTGCGGTACAATAGTCTTGGTCTGTGTAACAATTTTATCAACATAAATAGTAATAGTAGATGGCGTAATAATTTTAATATTAATTTTATGTGGAAGGTTTAACATTTCAGGATAAAGAACTATTTCATTTTTTCCTTTATGAACATGGGATAGATCCACAGGAAAAGACATCTCTTTTTTGGCAATTAGTTTGATTAAAGTACTTGGGCCACTAAAAAGCACATTAACTTTATTTACAACAGATTTGGTAATAATGAAATCTTGTGGAACATTTTTATATTCAAGTGGCAATTCTACTGTTATTTCAGAGTTTTGCTGTCCAATAACCATAAACCACAATAAAAAACCACAAATTACAGAAAATACCTTATACCAGAAGTTGTTGAAAATTGCATCTTTAATACTGAATTTCATTTCTTTTTAATATCCTTTGTGCCTATTAATAAATTAATAAGAACTTTTCTTAATGCATCTGAGTCAAGATTACGAGTAAGTTTACCATTAACACCTATTGAAATATTTCCTGTTTCTTCTGAAACAATTAAAGAGATAGCATCTGTCTCCTCCGTAATACCAATTGCAGCTCTATGCCTTGTTCCAAGCTGACTACTAATTTCTGAATTAGTTGATAAAGGGAGAAAGCATCCTGCATGGGTAATTCTTTCATTTTGTATTAAAACAGCACCATCATGCAGAGGTGATTTAGTATTAAATATGCTTTCAAGAAGCTCCTTTGATACAATAGCATCAATTTTCTGTCCAAACTCAATAAGATTTTTAAGGCCTGTCCTCCTTGGAAAAACAATTAAGGCACCTATTCTTCTAAAAGATAATGTAATACAAAGCTTGGTTACCTCTTCTATTACTTCTTTTGTTGTAAATTGATATTCTCCTTTGAAAAACAATCCCTGACCAAAATTGGAAAGTGCAACCCTGATATCATTTTGAAAAATTATAACAATGATAATTATAATTGAGCTTAAAAAATTACTTAAAAGCCAATTTAAAGTTAGTAACCCAAATATATTGGAAAGTTGATAAACAATGAATATGAAGAAAAAACCGACGATTATTTGAGCAGAACGACTACCTTTGATAAAGATAAGTATTCTGTATATTATAAAACTGACAATTAGAATATCTACAACATCACGCCACCTAATTAAGCTTAAAACTGATATTAAATCATTCCACATTATTTTAGACCAATATTCTCGTTCTTTATAGCCTCTGCAACTTTAATTGCCTCCACTGTTTCTTTAACATCGTGAACCCTTATAATTTTAGCGCCTTTTATTGCTGATATTACAGCAGCGGAAATTGAACCAAACAATCTCTCCTTTGCATTATCTTTATTTAAAATTGCTCCAATGAAAGATTTTCTTGAAGCTCCTATTAATAATGGGCAGCCAAATGACTTAAACTCCCCTAATCTGTTTAAAATTGTCAAATTATGCTCAAATGTTTTACCAAATCCTATTCCAGGATCTATGATAACATTCTTTGCATTTCCACCTTTTTCTTTTAAAATATTTAAACTTTCCCTAAAATAATCAGATATTTCATTTAACAGATTCTTGTAAACAGGATTTTTCTGCATATTTTCAGGAGTACCTTTTATATGCATAATAATAACTGGCACTCTTTTTTCCACAACTGTTTTTGCCATATTAGAGTCAAATTTTAATCCTGAAATATCATTAATTATATCAGCTCCACAATTAACAGCCTCTAACGCAACTTTTGATTTGTACGTATCAATTGAAACAATTGACTCAGGAAATTCTCTCTTTATTGCTTCTATTACTGGAATTACTCTTTTTAACTCCTCATCAAGAGATACTTTCAAAGCTCCAGGTCTTGTAGATTCCCCTCCTATATCTATAAAATCAGCACCCTCTTCTAACATAATTTCAGCCCTTTTAAGAGCTTTGTTAATATCTAAAAATTCACCTCCATCTGAAAATGAATCTGGAGTAGTGTTTAAAATACCCATAACATAAGATTTATTTTCAAGCTCTATTACCCTATCTTTTGAAAAAAGTGTAAAGTTATCTTTATTAAAATCTTCTATTAATTTTAAAATTTCTTTTCCAAGGTATTTTAGAGAAAACGGTTGTGCTTTTATTTTAATAGCAAGCTGTTTGTATTGTTTTAAATTTCCTACAAGTAAAACATTACATTTATCAACTGAAAGATCAAGAGCACCTCTGGCAACAGCTGCATCTGCTCCAATTGAGAGCATCTCCTGCTTAATAACATTTGCAATAACTGGCTTAACATCTTCTATTAAAATATAAAAAATTTTCCCTTTATTTGCAATTTTAGTAGCGCCAATTTCAGTGGAACCAACCTGTAATAAAATTTCTTCTTTTAATTTAGCTTGATCAACTGTTAAAATCCTTGTTTTAAATTTCCTCTCCATTTTCAGAATCATCCTCTTTGTGATTAAATATTATTTTATCAATTTCATCTCCAGATAGAGTTTCTTTCTCAAGTAAAGCATTTGCAAGTGCGTGTAATTTATCAATATTTTCTTCAAGAATTTTTTTAGTTGTATTGTAACACTCCATAACTATATTTTTTATCTCTTCATCTATTTCTATAGCAGTTTTTTCACTATAATCTTTATGCTTTACAAGTTCTTTACCAAGAAATATCTGCTCATCTTTCTGACCATAAGCAAGAGGCCCAAGGCTACTCATACCCCATTCACATACCATTTTTCTTGCAAGCTCTGTGGCTCTCTCTATATCATTACCAGCACCTGTTGTAATACTACCTAACACTATTTCTTCAGCTACCCGACCTCCCATAAGTATAGAAATTTGCGCAAGCAGATACTCCTTTTTATATGTATGTCTATCATCTATTGGTAATTGCTGGGTTAAACCTAATGCTCTACCCCTTGGAATAATTGTAACTTTATGAATAGGATCTGCTTCTGGTAAAAATTTGGCAACAAGAGTATGGCCACCTTCATGATATGCAGTAATTTTTTTCTCTTCAGGGCTAATAATCATGCTTCTTCTCTCTTTGCCCAATAAAACTTTATCTTTAGCTTCATCAAAATCTTCCATTTCTATCTGATTTTTCCCTTTACTTGCAGCAAGCAAGGCTGCTTCATTAACAAGATTGGCAAGATCTGCTCCTGAAAAACCAGGTGTACCCCTTGCTATAACAGACAAATCAACATCATCAGCAAGAGGTTTATTTCTAACATGAACTTTTAATATACCTTCTCTTCCTTTAACATCAGGATTATTAACAACTACCTGCCTATCAAATCTTCCTGGTCTGAGAAGCGCTGGATCAAGCACATCAGGTCTATTAGTTGCTGCTATTATAATAACTCCCTCATTTGACTCAAATCCATCCATTTCTACAAGTAGCTGATTTAATGTCTGCTCACGCTCATCATGGCCACCACCAAGACCAGCTCCTCTATGCCTACCAACAGCATCAATTTCATCAATAAAAATTATACAAGGTGCATTTTTTTTACCCTGAGTAAATAGATCTCTAACCCTTGCAGCACCAACTCCTACAAACATTTCTACAAAATCAGAGCCACTTATACTGAAAAAAGGAACATCAGCTTCTCCTGCAATTGCCTTTGCAAGAAGTGTCTTCCCGGTACCAGGTGGTCCAACAAGAAGCACTCCTTTAGGAATTTTCCCACCAAGCTTTGTAAATTTCTTTGGATTTTTGAGAAAATCTATTATTTCTCCAACTTCCTCCTTTGCTTCTTCTACACCTGCAACATCTTTAAATGTAACCTTATTCTCTGATTCATTTAAAAGCTTAGCTTTACTTTTGCCAAAACTAAATGCTTTACCTCCACCTGAAGACATCTGGCGCATAAAAAATATCCACACTGCAATTAATAGAAGCATTGGAAACCAAGAAATCAAAATAGATTGCCATAGAGAAGTTTTTTCAGCAGGTTTGACTTTAATCAATACTTTGTTTTTCTTTAACAAAGGTATAAATGAAGGATCAGCTGGGACATAACAGATAACATATTGATTATCAAGAGTTTTTGCTTTTATCTTGTTGCCTTGAATTATTACAGTGGATATTTTACCATTTTTAATTTCATTTAATAGATCAGTGTATGTTATCTCTTTTTCCATAATTGTTGGGTTGTTAAAAGCATTAAATACCATAATAACTATTAAAACAATCACAAGCCAAAGAGAAATACTTCTAAAAAAATTGCCTGGATCCTGTGGTTTCTTTAAATTGTTAATTTTCGCCTCCTTTTAAATTTATTAGCTTATTTTCTTTTATCATATTGATAAATCTTATTCAATATTAAATATCTGGCTCTTTCCAAGATAATTTTTTTAAATTATTTTTAAAATTTTTTTCAAAATTTGAAATTAAATCTTTTGAGTAAAAATTTTTTCTGGATCTATATTTTAATTTTATAATTATACTTATTTTTAAATTATTTTTCTCAAAATCTCTTTTAAAAGTAAATAACCTTAAATCAACTTTTGAACTTTTAATAAAATCTTTAACTTTTTCAAGTAATTTATCTTCATCATTCATTAAAAGGTCAATTTGAACATAGGCATCTTTGAAATATAGTAGCTCAAGTTTATGGAGGAAAATGAGAGTAAAAAGAGCAATAAAAGAAGTAATAATTGCAGGGATATAATATCCAATACCAACAGCCATTCCAATACCTGCACATACCCATATACTACTTGCTGTAGTTAGCCCCCTTATATCAAATCTGCTTCTGATAATTGCACCAGCACCAATAAAACCGATTCCTGTAATAATTTGTGCAGCAATTCTGGCAGGATCTATTCTTAAAATAGAGTTTGCATTGTGAAGTTTATATAATTGAAAAATCTCAATTGAAATAATCATAAAAAGAGCTGAACCAAGAGAGACTAAAATATGAGTCCTCAAACCAGCTGCCCTACCCTTTTTATCTCTTTCAAGACCAATGAAACTACCAAGAATAGCTGCTGCAAATAGCTTAAATATAATTGCTTTTAATTGAAAAAAATCATTAATTAACATTTTTAAGCAAATTTATAATTTCTGAATAATTATTATATTTAAAAATGGTGGAACCAGCAACAAGAATATTGGCTCCTGCTGATTTTATAGCAGCTGCATTTCTCTCAGTAACTCCCCCATCAATTTCAATGAGCGGTTTAATTGGTAAATTATCCATTAAATTAACAAGCCTTTTAATTTTAGACAATGATGACTCAATAAATTTTTGGCCTCCAAATCCAGGGTTAACTGACATTATTAACACAAGGTCAACATATGGCAATATTTCAGTTAAAACCTCAACAGGTGTTGCAGGATTGATGGAAACACCAGCACACTTACCAAGATTTTTTATCTGTTCAACTGCCCTATGTAAATGCACTGTAGCTTCATAATGTATTGTAATAATGTCAGCACCTGCATCTGCAAAATTCTTAATATATTTTTCAGGCTCTACTATCATCAAATGAACATCAAATGGAATATCTGTAATATCTCTAATAGCATTAATAACCAGTGGGCCAATGGTAATATTCGGCACAAATCTTCCATCCATTACATCAATATGAATATAATCTGCACCATCTTTTGAAAGGTTGGCTATTTCTTCTCCAAGTTTTGAAAAATCTGCAGATAGGATTGAAGGAGCTATTTTTATCATACTATCCTCTGATATCTTTTACCCCAAGCTTCCTAACTCCGTCAGGATCAATCTCTTCTATAAATTTTATTATTTCCTCATTAGGAACCTCTGTCTCTTCAATATTTTCAGGTATTATAAGTTCAAAACCAGTGTTTTCTTTAACCTGTTCTAATTTAATACCTGGATGAATTGTAGCCAATCTCATTTCCTTGGTTTCTTCGTCAAAGTCGTATGTTGCAATGTTTGTAATAATTTTAGCAGGACCACTCCCTATAAGTCCAAGTTCTTTTCTTGCATTACCACCTGTAAGATAACCTTGGCCTGTAATAAAATCAACTTTTTCAACAAATATTCTTGAAGATTGATTTGTAACCCAAAGCACTGTTCTCTGGGCAATAGCACATAAAAATGAAGACGCTGCTCCACCTGGTAACCTAACTTTTGGTTTAAAATAATCACCAATGGCACTTAAATTGGTATTACCAAATTTATCTACTTGAGCTGCTCCAAGAAAAATCATACCAAGCTTTCCCCTTTGAGCAAGATCAAAAGCATCGTATAAATTGCAAAAAGCAACAGGTCTATTTGTTAAAAGTATATCTGCAGTGGATGCTGGCAATTTTTCTGTTTCAGGATCAATAGAATCTGCAACATTAATATATGTTGCATCAGGTGCAAGAAATTTTTTAGCAATATGAGCAGCAAGCATTGGTAATGGTGATGATAATCCTTGTAAAAAAATTTCTCCATTTCTTACCTCTTTTGCAAGAGCATACGCCATAATATCAGCAATATGAACCATTACAACCTCCAAATTTTTATTCTGTTCTATTATAACATTCTTATTTTTTTTTTACAAGAATTAAAAGGATATTTAAGGTATTTTTGTGGAAAAAACTCCCATAAAGGGAGTTTTTTAAATTAAAAGTTTAAATATAGGAGATCTTTAATAAGAGAATCTATTGAAAGCTGGCCTGTGCTTGTACCGGAGCAATTTAAATTTCCAGTACGGGTAACCTTACCTGCGCCATTTGTAATTGTACCTGTAAAAGTCATATCACCAGAACATTTTTCACTCATGGTTTCATTACTGCTTTTAGTATCAAACTGAACATCTGTAAATTTAACTTCAAGATTTAAATCTCCAGCAGTTGTTGGAAGTGTACCTGTAATTGAAGCAGAGCCATTAAGAGTAATTGAATCTTCATCATCAACATACATACAGTTTTTAAAAGTAAGGTCAGCAGTAATATTCAAAGTCACCACAGAATAACCACCTTGTAAATAAATTTCTCCACCACCTGGGCATGGAATACTCTGATCTAAATTAATCAATCCCACACCTGTAGCTCCCCATAAAGTTGTTGCACTAAATAGAGCTAAAATTACTAAAAATTTTTTCATACTCCCCTCCTTTTTAATTTTTAATTTGAAATACTACTATCAGCATATAATAGATTTTTTTCACAAAGTATGTGAGCAAAATCACATTTTTTTAAAAAATTAATAACATTTATTTAAACTTCTTCCAACTTGTAAGTCATAAGGTTTTGCTCCAATATCTATCACTCCAGTTGCCCTTTCTCCAAACAGGTCAATAACTCCTATTTTTTTTGAAAATTTAGCTGAAACATATAACCATCCCCTTCTTTCACACATTGCTAACCTTGATGGCACAAAAGTTAAAGTTATTTTTTTTGAAGAAAAAGATTGCTGCTCATCAATTAAACTGATAAATTTTTGAAAAAAATTTGTGATAAATATTGTTGATTTAAAAATTGTTATTTTATATGGTGAAACAATTCTATATCTTTTCTCAAAAGAATAATTTTTTAAATTTAATTTTACCAATGTATTACAATCAGTTTCTGAAATAAATAGAAAATTATCTTTTAAATATAAAGAATCTGGGCTGCAATTTAATTTCTTACTTTTTAAAATTTGTAGATTTTTATCAAGAATGTAAATTATTTGTTCATTTTTAGAAGCAACTATTATCTTTTTTTCATCTGACCAATAAATAATATCTGATAAATTCTCTCCAACTTCAACTGAGTTTTCAAATGCACCATTAGCAGAATTAACAGTAATCAATCTATTATTGCTACTATCTCCAATAATTAGATAATCATCTGCAGTTTCCAGCAAATCTGGCTCTATAACAAAGGGTAAAATAAACTCATCTGACCTTTTAAAAGTTGAAACTTCTATTATTTTAATATCTTTTGAATTTTCACAAAGAATTTTAAGTTTATCATTAATACAGGAAAGTACAAATTCCACCGGGCTACCATTTATTCCCATTACTGAGCATACCTGATTTTTGTCAACTCTTATAAAGAAAAGCGCATTTTCCTCTTTTGAGGTAACAAAAAGCAACTCCCCACGTAAAGGGACTTTTTGATTTTTAACTGTAATTTTAGGTGAAAACTTACCATTTGTAAAAGAATTCCTAATATCCCATACAAGATAAATAGAACCTGTTTCATTATTGATTTTAATATTTGCAGGTATGTTTAAAATACCTTTTTCAGTAGTAATCATTACTCTATTGTAAACCCCTTCATTAATATTAATTTTTTTAACAAATTCCTGGTTAAAATCTGATTTGGATGTAAAAATTTTATCTATTTTATAGGTTACTATTTTATTATGATTATTATAAAAAGACAATTTTTTAATATCTATTTTAAAATTCTGTGATAAATTATTTTCAATGTTTAAATATATGAAAATGTTAGCTGAATATAAATATGTTGAAAAAAGTGAAATTATTAAAGTAAAAAATAGGTGTTTAATCATTTTCCCTCCAAAATTTTTTTAATAAGTTTAATTTCAATATAATTTCATTTTTATTAAAAGGTTTTGAAATAATATCAATCACCATGTTTTCTGATTTAAATCTATTAATTTTCTCACTAATAGCTCCTGAAATAATGAAAATAGGAATCTTTTTATCTATTTTCCTGATTTCTAAAATAGTTTTTTCTCCATTCATTATTGGCATATACCAATCTATGAAAATAATATCTACTTTTGGAGCAGATTTAAAAATTTCAAGAGCCTCTTTTCCATTTTGAGCAACTAATACTTTAAAACCAAAATATTTCAAAATTTCAATTTCTGCATTTCTAATATTCTCCTCATCTTCAACCAATAATATTATTTTTCCCTTTAACTCTTTGTAAAGTTCAACACTTTCTGAAGCATCTTTACTTTCATTCCTGCTTTTCTCTCTAATTAAGGGTAATTCTATGGTGAATATTGTCCCTTTTCCAACTGTGGATTCCACTTTGATTATACCATTGTGTAATAGAATAATGTTATGTGCAATGGACAATCCAAGCCCTGTTCCTCTTGCCTCTGTTTTCTGTTTTGTGGAGAAAAAGGGCTCAAATATTTTATCCTGAATTTCCTTTGGTATGCCAACTCCATTATCTGAAATTTTTAAAATTGCATTTTGACCATCCTCAGATAAAGTAATATCTATTAATCCTTTCTCCCTATTAGCTGCTTTAATTGCATCTTTTGCATTTATTAAAATATTCATAATTACCTGATTTATGCTATTTTTATCACCATTAATCCAGAAATTTTTACCTATAACACTTACTTTTACTTTAATATTAAAAGGTATTGCTGGCTTCACTATTTCTATTGCTTCTTTTAAAACATTATTTAATTTAAATGGTGAAAATTTAAATTCTTCTCTCTGGGAAACCATTTTTATTTTATTTATTAATTCTTTTGCTGAGTTTATACTTGTTTTAACTTTACTGATAAATTTCATTGCCTTTTCATTATCAGAAAAAGTTATTTCAAGCATTTCTATATTCAGGAGCATCCCTGTAAGGATATTGTTAAAATCGTGTGCAATACCAGCAGAAAGCTCTCCAAGTGCTTCTAATTGTCCAAATCTTTTCATAGTTTCTTCCATCTTCACCTTATCAGTAATATCATCCTGAATAATAACCACTCTGACAACATTATTATTGTTATCTTTTATAGGAAACATTATAACATTTAAAATTCTATCCCTACCAAAACCTGAAACTGTTTTTAAGTTGTATTCGAAATTATTAATAATTGCTGTTTTCCCATTAAAAACATCTTTAATATATTGAAATTCTGTAGTATTTCTAAAAATTTTATCTTTAAATATATTATATTTCCCATTAAAATCTTTTTTATCTACTTTCCATAGCTCTTCCCAGGCTTTATTTGAATCTATAGCAACTCCATTTTTATCAAAAATTTGAATTGAAATTGGAGATTGCTCAAAAATTGCATTAGCATACTCCTCACTCTCTTTTAATTCTAATGTCCTTTCATTTAAATAGTAAACTAACCGTCCAAGTTCATCATCACTACTATACTTAATCAGCAGATTATCATCTTTTTCTTTAGAGGTTAATAATTGTTTGGTTATATCTTTTAATGGTATTAAAAAATTTTTTCTAATAATCATGTATCCACATAAAAGAATAATTATTAATGAAATTAAAAGATAAGAGATAATATTCCATGAAATGCTGTTTACAAGTTTTACCAGTAAACTATTAGGAACCACAACACCTATTTTCCAATATGTGCCAGGCATATAAAAAATAGAGCATGTTGAACTTTCTTGAAAGATTAAATCGTTTTTTATTTCAGCTGAACCAAGTTTTGTATTAATTGAAGTTTTTAATATTGATTTAAGAGGGGCTGAAATGATTGTAGTGATTAAAATTGCCTCATTTTTAGTAATCTGATAAGAATTATTTGAAATTTTATCTACAATTTTATCAAATTTTAGATTTTTTCTTTTTGCAATTTTTATCAGCCTTTTATCAATTGAAAACAACTCCTTTTCAACAGAAGAATACTGAGGAAATTTTTTTGCAAATCTCTTAAAATTAATATACTTTTTAGCAAATCCTTTTTTCTCAATTATTAGATTTTCTTTTGGAAAATAGAGAAAGTTGTTTTCCCTATCCAACACAAAAATGTAGCCATTAATCTGTTTTGCATAAATGGAGAAAAGCTTTGCAAGACCTTCTAATTTTAAGTCAACAGTTGCAACTCCTAAAAAATTTTTATTAATTTTAATAGGAGATGAGCATGTAACCATTGGTTGCTTTGAATAAGGATCAATGTAGGAGCGAGACCAGTAAACTTTGGTTTTTTCAAGATATTTTACAGGAACGTACCACTCTTCATGAAAATATCCCTTACCATGGGGATTATTATAATTATCGTAATATTTTAAATCGCCATTGCTATCTCTTCCCCAAAAGAAGCTATTGTAATAGTTTCTTTTGTTGAAAGTATAAGGCTCAGGCCATACACCGCCACCTGCTATTATACTTTTATACCCTGGTAAATTAAAAAAATCAGGAATAACTTTCATAAAGATTTCTCTTTTTTTTGGTAAAGAATTATAAATATTCGCAATTGAAAGAGAAATGGTTTCTGCATTTTTTATTTTGTTTCTAAGTTCAAGAACTATGCTATTTCCAATATTTTGTATGCTTTCTCTCTCTTTTTTTAAAAGTATTGGATATGCTATTTTTTTAATGGTAAAGTAGGTAACTATGCAAGATACAAGAATAATAATTAAGAAAGTCAATGAAATAGAATTTTGAATTCTGTTTTTAAATTTTCTCTGTTTCAAAATAACCTCAGGTTTTTAAAAAATTTTTTTACATTTTATAAATAAACTTTCCACAAAACAAAATCAAGTCAAAACAAGTTTTATTCAAACTGATATTTCAATATATAATCTCATTTCAATAGGATAAGTGTAATTTTAAAGAGGAATATTTCCATGAAATTTAAATAGCTTCTTCTTTTTTTTACTTTTTAGTAAACTATACGCTCTAATTATCTCTTTTCTTACTTCATTTGGCTCAATAATATCATGAATATAAGTAACTTCAGATGCAAGTGAAAAAGTATCAGCATAATGCTCTCTATACTCTTTTACTTTTTCTTTTATAAATTCAGTTCTATTTTCCTGTTGTATTATTTCATCTCTGTAAAAAAGATTAACTGCCTGCTCTGCTCCCATAGCTCCAATTTCAGCATATGGCAATGCAAAAACTATATCAGTGCCAAAGCCTGGTAAAATTCCCATTCCAAGGGCAGCTCCTCCATAAACTTTTCTAAAAACAACAGCTATTTTAGGCACAGTTGCTTCTGAAAGAGCATATAAAGTTTTGGCACCATGCCTGATTATCCCTTCATATTCTTGATTTTTACCTGGTAGATAACCTGGTGTATCAACAAGAAGGAGTAATGGAATATTAAAAGCATCACAAAACCTAATGAACCGAGCTTGTTTCCAAGAGCTGTCAACAGTCATGCATCCTGCTTTTTCAAGAGGCTGGTTTGCAACAATACCAAAAACATGGCCATTAATCCTTGCAAATCCAGTAATAATCTCTCTGGCAAACTCTTCTTTAATTTCAAAAAACTCTTTATTATCAACAATTTCTTCAATTACCTGTTTCATATTATATATTTTATGAGGATTTTCAGGAACAATAGATTCAATGATATTACACAATCTTTCAGAAGAATCATCTGAATCTATTCTAACTGGAGATTCTTCAAAATTTGATGGAAGGTATGAAAGTAAATTTTTAATAAGAGAAAAACATTCTTTTTCATTTTTGCACCTTTTATCTGCAATCCCTGTTCTTTTGCAATGAATATCAACACCTCCAAGTTCATCCATACTAACCTTTTCTCCTGTAACAGATTCAATAACCCTTGGACCTGTAATAAACATCCTCGATATATCTTCAACCATAAATATAAAATCAGTTAAAGCCGGGGAATAAACAGAACCACCTGTGCAATTCCCGAGTATTGCGGAAATTTGAGGAATCACACCTGAACATTTTGCATTCATAAAAAATACCACACCTGCATGTTTCTCATCACTAACCCTGTAAGGATCATCACTACCAGCTATTTCCGGTCTTAAAACCCTTGCACCTGGCGAATCATTAAGACCTATAATAGGCACTCTATTTTCATAGGCAAATTCATAAATTTTATAAAGCTTTTTCCCATGAAAATAACCCTGAGAGCCTCCAAAAACTGTTGTATCATGTGCAAAAGCACAAACTCGCCTGCCATTTACAAGTCCATGCCCAATAATAATACCATCACCTGGTGCATTGAGCTTATGTTTAACAAGCATATTAAATTCCTGAAACGAGCCACTATCAAAAAGTAACTCTATCCTTTCACGAGCTGTTAATTTCCCTTTATTATGTTCTCTTTCTATTTTTTCTATGCCACCACCTAATTTTGCCCTTTGCTTTAACTCTCTTAATTTTTCTATTTTATTCATTTCAACCTCTTAAAATTCTATTTTTTCAACAGCTTCTATTTTAATTCTATTTACAAGTTGCTCAAGAACTGGAAAAACATTTTCTCTATAATCACCTGCAACAGCGACAAAGAGGAGATTATCCCCAGCCTGAAACTCTCCCTGAAATGCAAAAACATCTACTTTGAAAATCCCTTTTTTATTTGAAAATTCTTTTATAATATTGTCTATCTTGTTAAAATTAACCTTTACTTTAATCTTATTTACTTTATTGCCATTCCTTGAAGTACCTCTAACAATACCATTATGAAAAAGAACCATCCCTACCTTATTGTAATCAAGCATTTTTTTGAAATTTTTAACAAAATTCTCAAATGTCATAAATCCCTCCTGAAGATTTGTCAGTAATAAAGTAAAATATAGTGGAAATTAAATCAAGAAAAAATATACTATTTTTGGCAATACTATTGCTTTTAATTGTTAACAATAAATAAGCTATAACAAAAAATCAAAGGATATTACATATGTATAAATACCAGAATACTATTAACCGTGTAGAAAAGTTTACAGGTATTGGTCTGCATAGTGGCAAAAAAGTCACAGTAAGAATAGCACCTGCTCCTGCTGATACAGGAATCATTTTTATTAGAGAAGATCTTAATAATTTTCAAATAGAAGCTACTGTTTCAAATGTGGTTGATACCACTTTATGCACCACATTAGGCAGAGATGGCATTCTTATTAAAACTGTTGAGCATTTTTTATCTGCTGTTGCAGCAGCAGGCATTGATAATCTGTTTGTTTTTGTTAGTGGAGAAGAAATGCCCATTATGGATGGCAGTTCAGCTCCTTTTTTATATATACTCAAAGAAGCAGGTATCTGCACATTAAATAAAAAGAAAAAATATTTAAAAATAAAAAAACTTATTAAAGTATCTTGTGAAGATAAGTCTGCTGTTTTAGAGCCTGCAAATGATTTTATAATATCCTTTTACCTTGATTACAACCACCAGTTAATTAATAAGCAATTCTTTTCAATAAATTTTAGCAAAGAATCATATTTGGAGCATATTAGCAAAGCAAGAACTTTTGGTTTTCTGCATGAAGTTGAAATGTTAAGAGCCAACAACCTGGCACTTGGCGGTACACTTGAAAATGCAGTTGTAATAGATAAAGATAAAGTATTGAATAAAGAAGGTTTAAGATATAAAGATGAATTTGTTAGGCACAAAATTTTAGATGCCCTTGGAGACCTCTACCTTATTGGTTACCCAATTATAGGCCATTACAGGGGAATTAAAGCTGGTCATGCATTAAACAATAGACTTTGCAAAAAATTGTTACAACATAAAGAGTGCTGGGAATTAATAGAACTTGATGATACCTTATTAGAGAAGTTTAATCCATTTGAGCAACTTCAATTAGCATTCTGCTAAAATGGGGACATTTCGTCAGAAATATTATAATCTATTTTCAAAATTTTATGACAATTTTATCAAATTACATTCTGGTGATAAACAGGAGCAATTAAGAAAATTCTTTGTAGAACAGCTTAACTTAAGTAATAAAGATACTGTTCTTGATATTTGCTGTGGTACAGGAGCTACAACAGGAGCTATTTATAATATTTTAAAAAACAACGGTATTGTTATTGGTCTTGACTTTTCACCTGGAATGATTCAAAAGGCAAAAGATAAATATCCTGATGTTAATTTTATTGTTGGTGATGTCTCTATGCTTCCATTTAAAGAGCAGACATTTGACCGAATCACCTGCACTTTTGCTTTTTATGAGCTTAAAGGTGATAAAGTTGATACAACCTTAAATTTAATAGTAAAATTACTGAAAAAAAATGGTTCATTTTTTATGATGGAGCATGAAGTTCCTGAAAAGTTTCTTATTAGATTACTATTTTATGTAAGAATGTTATCAATGGGTTTTAAAAAAGCATTTACTATTTTAAAAAAGGAAAAGGAGCTACTTGAAAAATATTTCAATAATGTTGAAAAAATAGTCTCTCCATCAAAAAACTCTAAAATCTGGAAATGTTATAATTATGATAATTGACACCCATGCTCACATAGATGATAATTGTTTTGATGGGATAAGAGATGAGATAATAGAAACCTCTCTAAATTCTGGTATTACTAAAATTATTAATCCTTCTATTTCAGAAAAAAATTTTCAAAAAATAGAAGCAATTAGTAAAAAGTTCTCATGCATCTACTCTGCATATGGACTCCATCCTTTAAATGCAGATGAATTTTCTAAAAATTCTCTAATTAGCATAGAAAGCTTTATAAAATACAATAAAAAAGCCATTGCCATTGGAGAAATCGGACTTGATTTTAAATATGATTCTCCTAATAGAGAGAGTCAAGTGAAATGCTTTACAGAGCAGGTTAAACTTGCTGTTGACATGAGTTGCCCAATACTTATACATTGCAGAAGAGCATTTTATAAAGTATATACTATTTTAAAAAAATATTGGAATAAGAATATACCCGGAATAATGCACGCCTATTCAGGTAGTATAGAGATGGCTGAAAATTTTATAAAATTAGGGTTCTTTATTTCCATTTCAGGAAGTGTCACATATCCTAATGCAAAAAAGCCAATAATTCTTGCACAAAAATTACCACTTACCTCCATGGTCATTGAAACTGACTCTCCAGACATGACACCACATGCATATAAAGGAGAAAAAAACAAGCCATTTTATATAAGGGAAACCCTTAAAAAAATAGCTTGTTTGAGAAATAGTAAAGAGTCTGATATTGAGGAAACTATTTATCAAAACTCCCTTAATTTCATTAATTATTCAGATGATAATCTTTAATATTAAATTCCAATGCTTCAGGGTTGAACAAATATAAATCCATATACAGGTTGCTATCTCCAACTTTTAAACATGGAAAACTCATAATATATGTACCTGCATCAAATGTTGCACACTCTTCTGTGGAATCAGGATAAATTTCAGAAATTGAATTAGTATCAAGATTAAGTATAATTTCTGGCATTGTTGCAAATAGATTCAGGTTAAATTTATAATATTTACCCGCAAATTCCAGACATGGCACAACCACTTTGTATAAATTTGCATCAAAGTATGAGCAATTATTTTCAGAATCTATTGGAGAAATATCACCAACATCTATTTTTAAAATTCTTATACCATTGGTTCCAAAAAAACCTATTACATGACTTGAATCAAGTTTAATTAGATTCATTAAAATCCCGGGATATGAACTATCATATGAAAATTCAATTTGTAAAACTTTTTCAAGATTTTCATTATAAAAGTCAATATAGCCATTTTTATAATCTGAGCTATTTGAAGTAGAATAAAAATAGCCATTTTCAACATATTTTAATTCATCATGAAATTTATTAACCAACTCTATATTATTTTCTCCATTAAAATTGTAAATATATGTCCATTTTCCCCCACCTGCTGTGTAAGAAATGCCTGTAACAACAAGTTTGTTACTGAGGGAGTATATTTTTGATACATCAATTTCTGGTGTAAAGCTAAATGAAGATTTATTTAACTCATTATCCTCATCAAGGTTATAAAAATTATAAGCTCCTGCAATATATGGCACAACAAGAAAATTTTTTACAAGGAAAAATGGTCCCTTTTTATCAACAGTGTGGAAAAGGGTTGTATTTGTAATATTTACCTCAGCTCCTGAGTTTATTAAATTATTAAAATTTGCAAAATATATTTTATTAGAGCCGTATTGATAGATGTAAAGGTAACCACCATATACAGATAAAGATAAAACTGTATTGTACCTATTTTCGAGGATTATCTTTGTTTTTAAAACAGGATTTTCTCTGTTTGAAACATCTATTATTGCTATAAAATTTTGGCCATTTGTCCCTGTAATAATATAATTTTCATAGGTTGTAAAAGCACCTAATGGTTTAATATCTAAAATATTTTTATTTAAGAGATTCAAATTATCTCCACTTACTGAAAAAATATCAATTCCATATTGATCTTTAAATGCATACAAGTAATTATCCAAAACAACTCCATCTGTGTAATAACATGATGAATCATCACCTGAACAACCATACATTGCTGTTGTGGAATTTGAAATAGGAATTGTTGAATTTGCAAAAATATTAACTGAAAAGAGCCAGAAAATAGATAAAACCATGAACAAACCTATTACTCTCTTCATTCTTAATTACCTCCTCTTTCTTAAAAATATAAAATCTATTTTTTATGTGTCAATATTTTCAAAAAGCAATTTCATAATATCAGAAAATGTTTCTATATTTTTGCTTTCTATATTTGTTATATAGGTATATTCTGGAAATTTCTTAAAAATTGCCCTGTATCCCCATTTAGTTAATGAAAAAAATAATATTTTGGATAATTCCTCTTTTGGGAAATAATCTTTTAAATCATTATAAATATATTTAGCTTCATTAATCACATTTAAATCATCATTTGAGCATAAGCTATCTGTACCAAGAGAAAAAGGAATGCTATTCTTTACAAAAAAATAGTAGGGAGATTTTGAGCCAAATTTTGAATTGCTTCTTGGGCATAGAGTGTAAAAAATTTTATCTTTTCTATACAGAATTATTGGTTTTAACTTTTCCGGAAGATTACTTAAATGTATTAACTGTATATTACTTGTTTTTTTTAAAAAAGATTCAAAAAAATCAAAGCTATATTTTATTGGTTTAAGTCCAACAAATTTATAAATTTTCTCTATAATGCCTCCCCTGTTGTTTATCAAATATTCATACTCATCTTTTGATTCAAAAAAATGCATAGATTTAGGAATATCCATATTTAAAATTTTCAAAATTAATTTAGGATGGACACTATAAAAAGAATGTGGTGAAATTTTTGGATAATTTATATTTACACTTCCTATGTTTTCCTCTCTATATTCAATTATTTCAACAAAATTTAAATTTCTCTCTTTTTCTGGAATCAAATTATATAAAAATGGTGATAATATATTGCCATACACCAATGTATTATATTTGCTCAGTAATCTTTTCCCATTTTCATAAGATTTTAATAAAAATTTCTCTGAGCATTCTCTTTTAAGTTTAATAATAGAAACTACCCACTCTGCAAATGATGAAAAGTTAAGTTCTTCTTTATTTAACTCAGTTAACTCAAGGTGGGTATGAGCATTTACAGGAGATGGATAAACCAAAGATTTTTCAAGCTCAATAACCTCATCTTTAGTTTTATTAACAAATTCTAATCTACCATTAAAAATTTTAAAAATTTTATTTCTATATATTTTACCACTCATACTAACTAATAAATCAGCTTTATAATATTTGCCTTTTTTAATGGTATTCATTCATTATCATTCCTAAATTTTATTTTAAGTAATTCAGCTAACAAAAACAGAAAAATTTTTCAATTAATTTTAACTATGGTAAAGTTAATAGAGAACTATATATTATACAAAACAAGATGTAAAATTTAACAACAATTTCTTATTCACCACAAAAGCATTTATTGTGAGAGTTTTAGTCTGAAAAATCTCCTCTCTTAGGGTTGTTTTTATATTAAATAGAAAATTTTCACAAAAAAAACTCCAACTATCTATTCTGTCAAAATATAAAATAAATTTTATTTGAAACATTTTAAATTTTTTGATAAGTTATAACAGGTTATCTCAAGGTTGAAAAATAATTTCATAACAGCATTAAAAGGACATTGAATTGATTACCAAAGTTAAGTCAGCAGCTCTTATTGGCATTGAAGGCTTATCTTTAGAAATTGAAGTTGATACATCTCAAGGATTTCCCACCTTTACCATAGTGGGTTTGCCAGATAATGCAGTAAAGGAGAGCAAAGAGAGAGTTAAATTATCAATAAAAAATTGTGGTTTCAAATTTCCACAGGGGAAAATTGTTGTTAATATGGCTCCAGCAGACCTTAAAAAAGAAGGTTCTGCATATGACCTGCCAATAGCTCTTGGCATACTTGCAAATATGGGGATTATTAAAAGAGAAGCCCTTGCAGATTATTTTGTGCTTGGTGAATTGTCTCTTGATGGAGAAATCAAGGAGATAAAGGGAGTACTGCCAATTACATTAAAAATAAAAGAGGAGACATGTAAAAATATAATAATCCCTGCATCCAATGGTTTTGAAGCAGCTGTTGTTGACAGAGTTAATGTTTTTGGATTTAAACATTTAAAAGAGGTTATAGCTTTTTTAAATAATGAAGTTGAAAAAGAGAAATTTTTATACAAGATGGATGTTACAGAAATTTTAAATCATCCTTTGGAAAATCTTCCGGACTTTAATGAAGTTAAAGGTCAGTTTCACATTAAAAGAGCTCTTGAGGTAGCTGCTGCTGGAGGGCATAACCTTATAATGGTAGGTCCTCCTGGTGCCGGGAAAACAATGCTTGCCAAAAGGTTGCCATCAATACTACCACCTATGACCTTTGATGAAGCTCTTGAAACATCAAAAATTCACTCTGTTGTTGGATTATTGCACAGCAAAAATTTTCTCATTACAACAAGGCCTTTCCGCACCCCACACCACACTATTTCAGACATTGCATTAATTGGTGGTGGTAGTTATCCTCGACCTGGAGAAGTTTCTCTTGCAACAAATGGTGTCCTTTTTTTAGATGAACTCCCTGAATTTAAAAAATCTGTACTTGAAGTTTTAAGACAACCACTTGAAGATGGTAAAGTTACTATTTCAAGAGCATCAACAACCCTAACATTTCCTGCAAAATTCATGCTTGTTGCAGCTATGAATCCTTGCAAATGTGGCTATTATGGTAGCCCTGATAGAGAATGCACCTGCACACCTAATGAAATAAAAAAATATCAATCAAGAATATCTGGTCCTCTTATGGATAGAATAGACATTCAAATTGAAGTACCAGCAGTGAAACATAGTGATCTTGTGAGCTCCTCTTATTCTGAAAATTCAAAAACCATTAGAGAAAGAGTTATTGAAGCGAGGAATATTCAAATTAATAGATTTAAAAATGAAAGCTTTTTCTGCAATGCTCAGATGGGTGAAAAAGAATTAAAAAAATATTGTTATCTTGATTCTAAATGTTTGGGTTTGCTTAAAATGGCTATTGAAAAAATGGGCTTTTCAGCAAGAGCATATTCAAGAATAGTAAAAGTTGCAAGGACAATTGCTGACCTTGACAATTCAGAGCAGATTCAAGATAAACATATTCTTGAAGCAATTCAATACAGAACACTTGACAGGAAAAATAGAATTTAAACTATTCCTTTAAAATCATTTTGCTGCAAAGCTTCATACAGAATAATACTAACTGAGTTTGCAAGATTTAAGCACCTAACATTTACAAAAGGAATCTTTATTTTGAATTTATCAGAAAAATTTTTCAAAATAAAATCTGGCAATCCCCTTGTCTCACTGCCAAACATTATGACATCATCTAAAGTATAAGATACTTTATTATAAAAAACTTTTCCTCTACTTGTAGCAAGATAGAAATTCCTGTTTTTAAAATGATTGTAAAATTCTTCAAATGTTTGCCACACAAAATAATTAACAAATTTCCAATAATCAAGTCCTGCTCGCTTTAAATATCTATCAGAAAGGGAAAAACCAAGTTTACCAATAAAATGAAGATTACTATTTGTAGCTGCACATAACCTTGCAATATTTCCGCTATTTTGAGGAATTTCTGGCTCAAAAAGTGCTATTTCCATTTTCTAATCTTTTTCCAATTAAATTAATGGCAAATTGATATGCTGTTCTTCCTGAAAAACCACCCTTATACATTGCAAAATTAAGAGCATCCTGCTCTGTGTAAAAATTTTCAACACTAAATTTTCTAATGTAGTTTTTAACTATTTTAAGATACACATCTTTGTTTGGTTTATATATACCCAGAGATATACCAAATCTATCACTTAATGAGACTCTCTCTGAAATAACATCTATTTTATGTATTTCATCTTCAGAAATATGATGCTCCTTTACCATATGACGTCTATTTGATGTTGCATATATGAGAATATTTTCATGAGAGGAAATTACACTTCCATCAAGAATTGATTTTAATGCTTTGTATTCAACATCTTCTGTTGAAAATGAAATATCATCAAGGAAGATTATAAATTTATAATTAATTTTCACTACTAAATCAAATAGCTCTTCAAGACTTTGAAAATCTCTTCTTCTAACTTCAATTAACTTTAGGTTGCTATTTGAAAATTTTTTAACAATACTTTTTATAAGGGAGGATTTGCCGCAGCCTCTCTCCCCCCATAGCAAAACATTATTAGCTGGATAGCCTTTAACAAACTGTAAGGTATTGTTATAAACTTGCTCTTTAATGGCATCTATGCCAATAAGGTCTTCAAAGTCTATTATTTGTGGGTTTAAAATATGCTTTAAATAATATGTAAAAACTTTCTTTTCCCACTTAAAAAATTGATATTTTTCTATACTTTGAAAATCAAATTTTTCAGGAAAAAATTCATCAAGTAACTGATTTATCTTTTTGAAAAATTTCTCTCTATCCTGCTCCATATTCAAATTATCTAACTATAACAAAGTGGCATCGCCTATTTTTTGCCCATGCGTCTTCATTATGCCTTGGGTCAATAGGTCTCTCCTCTCCATAGCTAATACATGTAATTCTATTAGGTGAAATTCCCATTGTAACTAAAAAATCTTTAACTGCTGTTGCTCTTTTTTCTCCAAGTGCGAGATTATACATATCTGAACCTCTTTCATCACAATGTCCCTGCACTATAATTCTCAACCCCGGATGCTCTTTTAGCCATGATGCAAGAGATTCAAGATATGGAATATCATCTGCTTTAATTTTATAATCGTCAAAATCAAAATGAATATCATGATTTTCAAATTTGGCAATATCTTCTTTTAATTGCTCCTGCTGTTTCATTGCCCTTTCTTTAATCTGTTGCTCAGTGAGATTGCTTTCTCCAATATTCTCTTTAGATACTCCGTTTCTATCCCATTTGGTAACAGATTTTCCCTCTTGAACAGATGTTGTGGCACCTTGTGCAACTTTACCATTTTCAGGATTAAATACTGGTTGTTCAACAACTTTCTTCTGAGAGGCACAAGATACTAAAAAAAGTGTAATAATCAAAAGAATAAACCTTTTCATACTATCCCCCTTTTTGTTTCAGGATAGTATATAGAACTATCCTGAAATTTAATGTGAATTATTTAAGTACCCATCTCCCAAGAGGATAGATACTTTTTCTGTTCTTTAGTTAATCTGTCAATTTTTACTCCCATGCTCTTTAATTTGAGAGCAGCTATATTTCTGTCAATTTTATCTGGTATACTGTAAACTTTATTCTTTAACTTTGCATAATTTTTATATATATACTCTGCTCCAAGAGCCTGATTAGCAAAACTCATATCCATAACACTTGAAGGATGACCTTCTGCTGAAGCAAGATTTATTAATCTGCCCTCTCCAAGTATATTTATTTTTTTACCATCTTTTAATGTGTATTCTGTAACATACTCTCTAATCTGTCTCTTTTTAATTGAAATATCCTCAAGGCCTTCTATATCAAGTTCAACATTAAAATGCCCGGAATTGGCAACAATAGCACCATCTTTCATTTTTTCAAAGTGCTCTTTTCTAATAACATGCATATCTCCTGTAACAGTGCAGAAAAAATCACCAATTTTAGCTGCTTCTTTTATTGGCATAACAAGATAACCATCCATAACAGCTTCCAATGCTTTTACTGGATCCACTTCTGTAACAATAACATTTGCTCCCATACCTCTTGCTCTCATGGCAAGTCCCTTACCACACCAGCCATAACCACAAACAACAAAATAAGTTCCAGCAAGTAGCCTATTTGTAGCTCTAATAATTCCATCAATGGTGCTCTGTCCTGTGCCATATCTATTATCAAAAAAGTGTTTAGTCATTGCGTCATTAACAGCAAGAACCGGGAATTTTAAAACTTTATCTTTTTCCATACTCTTTAATCTAATAATACCAGTGGTTGTTTCTTCTGTGCCACCAAATATAACTGATTTAAGCTTTTCAAGCTCTTCTCTACTTAATTTTTCAACCCAATTTCTAACTGATGGATTAAGCTCATTATATTTTTCAAGAATAATGAAATGAAGAGAAGAGACAAGGTCTGCACCATCATCCATAGTAATCTGAGGGAAATGTGCAAGAGCACTTCTAATATGCTCATAGTAAGTATCTGTATCTTCACCTTTAATTGCAAATACTGGTATTTCATAATCTTTTACAAGTGATGCAGCTACATCATCCTGTGTACTTAATGGATTGGATGCACATAAAACAACATCAGCTCCTCCCTCTTTTAAAGTTATCATCAAATTAGCTGTTTCTGTTGTTACATGTAAGCAGGCTGAAATTCTAATATTTTTTAATGGTTTTTCTTTTTTAAATCTTTCTTTTATTAATTCAAGCACTGGCATATTTTGAGCAGCCCATTCAATTCTAAGCTTTCCTTCAGGTGCAAGATTAATATCCTTAATATGATAATCCATAATTCCTCCTTTTAAATTTATTCCTAATTTTTTATTGCACTTATTCAACCACACTAACTAAACCAATTCACCTATTAACTCGTATAATCTTTTTTCAAAAACTTGTCAAATGATATTTATTGTGATAACAGGTGATTTATGGAGAGTTTAGTTAATAAAATTATTGATTCTGATTTTAACCAGTTTATTTCCCTTTTACCAGAGATAAATTCTATTAGAGTTAAACATAAAGGAAATAACATTAAGCTATGTTCAATTATTAATGCAAAATCTGGCAAATGCCCTGAAAATTGTGCGTTCTGTGCTCAATCAAAACATCACCATACAGATATTCATGTTTTTCCTCTACTAAAACCAGTGGAAATTTTAGATAGAGCTAAACTTATGGAGGAAAAGGGTGCCCATAGATTTTCAATAGTTACAAGTGGTACAGCAATTAAAAGTAAAAAGGACAAATCATCTATATTAAAATCTGTTGAATTGATTACAGAAAAAACATCACTTAAATGTTGTGCATCTCTGGGGATTATTGATGATGATTTTTTCAAAGATTTAAAAAAAGCTGGACTTAACGCATATCATCATAATTTAGAAACTTCAGAAAGTTTTTTCTCAAATATCTGCTCAACCCATGATTATCAAGATGATGTGGATACAGTAAAAAGAGCAAAAGATAATGGGCTTTATGTTTGTAGCTGCGGTATTTTTGGCCTTGGTGAAAATTGGGAGCATAGAATAGAGCTATCAAACACATTAAAAGAACTCAATGTTGATTCAATCCCCATAAATTTTTTGACTCCTATTAAAGGCACTATACTGGAATCTGCACAATTTATAACTCCTTTAGAATGTTTGAAAATTGTTGCTCTTTTTAGAGTTTTACATCAAGATAAAGATATTAGAATTTGTGGTGGCAGAGAATTTAATCTTGGAGATTTACAGGCTTTCTTAATCCCTTCAGGTGCAAATGGACTGATGATTGGCAATTATCTGACTACTAAAGGAAGACAGGTTGAAGACGACTTAAAAATGATTAAAGAGATGGGATTACAATTTTCAGAATTATAAAATGGAAAAATTTGTTCAATTTTTAAAAAATGAGCTTGACATTATAAAGGAAAAGAAAAGATATAGATTTTTAAGAACAATTTCATCAAAACCTGATTTTTCCATTACCATCAATAGTAAAAAAGTTTTAAACCTTTGCTCCAATAATTATCTTGGACTTGCAGGTCATCCTCAGTTAATAGAAGCTGAAATTGAGGCATGTAAAAAATATGGTGTTGGCTCCACTGGCTCAAGATTAATTACAGGTACAATGGAGTTACATACATTACTTGAAGAAAAAGTAGCAAGGTTTAAAAATTGTGAAAAAGCTATTCTATTTAACACAGGATATATGGCCAACATTGGGATTTTGACATCTTTAACAAATGAAAAAGATGCTATTTTCTCTGATGAATACAATCATGCAAGTATAGTTGATGGTTGCAAAATGTCAAAAGCAACCAAATTTATCTATTCTCACTGCAATCTGGAGCATCTTGAATCTTTATTAAAAAAAGCTTCAAAGTTTAGAAACAGGATAATAGTAACTGACTCTGTATTTAGTATGGATGGTGATATTGCCCCTTTGCCAGATATAGTTTTTCTTGCAGAAAAATATAATGCTTTTATTATGACTGATGATGCCCATGCTACAGGGATACTTGGAAGAAACGGCTCAGGAAGTGCTGAATTTTTTAATTTAAAAGATAAAATAGATATTCAGATGGGCACATTTGGAAAAGCATTGGGCACGTTTGGAGCCTATGTTGCCGGCAGAAAAGAGTTAATAGATTTTCTTATTAATAAATCAAGACCTCTTATCTATACAACAGCAATGCCACCAGGCACTATTGGTGCTACAATAAAAGCATTAGAAATTGTTCAATCAGAGGAAGGAAAGAGGAGGAGAGAATATTTATTAAAAATGGCAGGTCTATTAAGAGAAACTTTAAATAAACATGGGCTTAATACATTAAATAGCCAGACTCAAATAATTCCTCTATTAATTGGAGATGAAGAAACTACCATGGAGCTTTCTCAGCAACTTCTTGAAAAAGGGATTTTTATACAGGGTATCAGGCCACCTACTGTCCCGGAGGGGATGTGCAGGTTAAGAATTAGCTTAACTGTGGCTACTAATTTCAATGCTCTTTTATAATTAATTTCAAAATATATATGGCACTTAATGCCAACAAAATTCTTGTACCAAGAATAATAAACCCATTAGCACCAACAGCAACAAATATCAGAGTATCTTCAAAAACTGCATGACAGAGTGATAAAAAAAGGCAGGATAATATAATCTCCTTTTTACTCATATTACCAGTTACAGCATTGTTTATCAAAATACCAGCACCATATGCAATCCCAAGGATAATACCAACAACCATTGTTATTGAAGAATTAGTGCTAAAACCAATATATTTTAAAGGTCTATTAAATAGCTTTTCTACTTTTTTATAATATTTAGAATTTTCAAAAAGTTCATACAAAATCATTACAATGGTAATAATAAAAACCATCTTCACTGATAAAATAGATGCCTTTTTTAAAGAAATTAAGAAATTAAATTCCATAATAAGTTCACCAAAATCCCTACACAAATTCCTATTACTATTCTAAAACTAACTGTAATATATGCTTTTACACCTGACTTAGAGAGAATAATTGATTCAATTATAAGGTTATGTGCAATACCAAGTACCAATCCTATAATTGTTATCTGTTTTGCTGTTAATTTTATTGGCATCATTGCCCCAATTGCAGCATAAAGGTTAATTAAAAAACCTGACAAAATAACAATGGAAGCTTTCCCTGGTAATCCAAGCAATGACATTAATGGATTGAAAAATTCTGCTATTTTTGCAAACATAGTAGTATTTTTAAAGTAATCAACAAAAACATAGAGGGGGATAATATATGGCACTATTTTAAAACTAATTTTCAAACCATTTTTACATCCATTTTTCAATATATCCATAACTGTTTTTGATATCACAAAAGAAACCTTATTTCAAATATTAGAAATGTATTAATGCGACTACTTTTTTATAATAGTTTTTACAAAAAAAGCTTGACATTAAGAGGAATTTTGTTTAATGTGCTTCTCCCTTAAATTAAAGTGGAGGATAAAATATGTATGCAATAATAGAGACAGGCGGCAAACAGTATAAAGTTACAGAAAATGATATTATTAAAGTTGAAAAACTAAATGCAGAAACAGGATCTGATTTTGAATTTACCAGAGTTCTTATGGTAAATAAAGATGGAGAAATTGTTACTGGTACACCTTACATTGAAAATGCTAAAGTTGTTGGTGAGATTCTTGAGACAAAAAAAGATAAAAAAGTTATTGTTTTTAAATTTAAAAGGAGAAAAAATTATAAAAGGAAAAAAGGTCATAGGCAATTTTACACAAAATTAAAAATTAAAGATATTATAGCATAGGAGGCAACTATGGCACATAAAAAAGCTGGTGGAAGTAGTAAAAATGGTAGAGATAGTATCAGCAAAAGACTTGGAGTAAAAAAATTTGGTGGTGAATTTGTTAAAGCTGGAAATATTATTATCAGACAGAGAGGCACCAAATTTCATCCAGGAGAAAATGTTGGTCTTGGCAAGGATTATACAATTTTTGCTTTAATAGATGGTTATGTGAAATTTGAAAGAAAAGATAAAAAAAGAAAAAAAGTTAGTGTTTATCCCTCAGCTGCTTAAAATTTTTTTACAAAATTTGTATAAAGCCCCTTTTGCTTAAAAAGGGGCTTTTTTTATTTAAAGGTATAAAATGAGATTTATTGATGAAGTTGATATTACTGTAATTTCAGGTAAAGGTGGAAATGGATGCGTTAGTTTTAGAAGAGAAAAGTTTATTCCTAAAGGTGGACCAGATGGTGGTGATGGAGGAAGAGGTGGCAACATCTACTTTGTAGCAACAAGCCAATTATCCACTCTGTCTGATTTAAGATATAAAAAAATTATAAAAGCTCAAAATGGTGAATCTGGCAAAGGCAAAGATAGGTATGGAAAAAAGGGGGAAGATGTTTACATTAAAGTACCTGTTGGCACAATTGTTCGTGATAAAAAAAGTGGAGAAATTTTATTTGATTTAACAATAGATGGAGAAACTGTCCTTGTGGCAAAAGGTGGAAAAGGTGGCAGAGGTAATAAACATTTTGCAACTTCCACTAATAGAGCACCATACTTTGCAGAGGAAGGTCAGGAAGGTGAAGAGAAAGAGCTTGTTTTAGAGCTTAAACTTCTTGCTGATGTTGGGTTGGTTGGTCTTCCTAATGCTGGAAAATCCACTTTTATATCTGTTGTATCAAATGCAAAGCCAAAAATATCAGATTATCCATTTACTACATTAACTCCAAATCTTGGTGTAATTGACCTTGAAAATGGTGAGAGTATTGTTATTGCAGATATACCTGGACTTATTGAAGGTGCTGCTGATGGGAAGGGGCTTGGTATACAATTTTTAAAACATATTGAAAGGACTAAAGTATTACTACATTTAATTGAAATCACCTCATTAAGTGTTGAAAAAATTTTTGATAATTATATAAAAATCAGGAATGAACTTTCCAAATTTAACACTGAAATTTTAAAAAAGGAAGAGCTTGTATGTTTAACTAAAATAGATATTGTTGACAAAAATATGATAAGCAAAATAAGAAGAGAGTTATCAGAAAAACTCAATAAAAAAATCTTTCCTGTTTCATCAGTTAATAAACAGGGTATTAAAAATATTGTAAATGAATTACGTACTATTTTAAAAAAATAAAAGCCGCTTAAAAAAAGCGGCTTTTATTTGTACTATTTTAAAACTTCAAATTCAACTCTTCTATTAAGAGCTCTACCCTCTTTTGTTTTATTGGAAGCAGCTGGGTATTTTTCACCAAAATATTTAACTATTAACCTGCATGGACAAATTGAATCTCTAATAAACTCTTTTTTAACCATTTCAGCTCTTTCTTTTGATAATTTTAAATTATACTTTTGAGTTCCAAAAGAGTCAGTATATCCTTTAATAATCAATTTTATACCTGGATTCTTTTTCATAACCATTGCTATCTCTCTAATTAGAGATTTATATTTTGGAATAATTGTATATTTGTCAAAATTAAAATATACATTTGCAATTTTCCAGCAACCATTTGAATCTACAGGAGCACCAATTGGAGTACCTGGGCATTTATCATATTCATCATAAACACCATCCTTATCACTATCCTTTGGAGCTATTTTTACCACTGGCTTGGGTTTTGGAGCTGGTTTTGGTTGCTCAACTTTTACATATCCAAAAACTTCTTTAATAAAATTGTTAAGCCCATCTGCACTATTTAATGAATCTGCATTATATAATTTCCCACAACCTGCTGCATCAACAATTTTTGAAAGAACTCTTTTGCCATAATGGCTATCACCTATTTGAACAGCATAAATACATAGATTTGGGAATTTGCTGTGAAGCTCAGATGCTATTAAATCTGGTGCTCTATATGTTGCATTCTCATTACCATCTGAGAATATAACAAGATGTTTAACACCTTTCATTTTTTTAAGGTCCTGCTCAGTTTTGTAAAGCCCATACCCTATTGATGTCCATTGGTGGTAGCTTTTAATCTTCTCACCTGCACTAATCATTTTTGAAGCATTGTATTCTGAAACAGGGTATAAAAGCTTGGTTTTGTATGCTGCTTTGTATGAAAAAGCTCTCATTGCACTTAAATATGATATATCTGGAACATTTTCAGAGATTTTTTTTATTAAATCTCTTTCTATTTCTATCTTTTTAACATTTAAATACGATTCCTGCATTGAAGCAGATTCATCAACTAAAAATAGAAAACTATCACAGGTTCTGATAATTTTAGCATTTAATAATGATGTAAAAAGAAAGCATAATGAAACAATTCCTAAAATTAATTTTTTCATTTTTCTCATTTCTCTCCCCCCCATAATTTTTTTATCAGCTTAATTTAGCTGGTGTATAAATACAGTACGGTTCCTCTGCAAGGTAATTGCCTGTAACTTCATAGGCTCTTGCCCTGCAACCACCGCAAACTTTTCTATACTCACAGATACCGCATTTCCCATCATATCCATCTTCATTTCTCAGTTCATTAAATATTTTACTCTCTCTCCATATTTTATCAAAAGAGTCTACTTTTACATCACCACAGTTAAGCTCAAGATAACCACACGGCTGCACTATTCCATCAAATGATATAAAGCAGAAACCCTTTCCACCAAGACAACCTTTGGTAACAGCATCAAGACCAAAAGTTTTAAAATCAACCTTAATACCATCAGCTTTTGCCCTCTGCCTTAAAATTCTGTAAAAGTGAGGTGCACATGTTGCTTTTAATTGTAATGGAACCTTCCTATGCTGGTCATAAAACCAGTTTAATATCCTTTCATATTCCTCTGGTGGAATTTCCTGCTCGGCAAGTTCTTTGCCTCTTCCAGTTGGAACAAGTAAAAAAATATGAAGAGCAACTGCCCCTTTTTCAACAGATAATTCAAGAATTTTAGGTATTTCTTCTATATTAATTTTGGTAATTGTGGTATTGATTTGAAAAGGCATATCAAACTTCTTACAAAGCTCAATTGCATTCATTACACTGTGAAATGCTCCTTTAACTTTTCTAAAATTATCATGTGACTGAGCAGTTGAACCATCAATGCTTAAACTGATTCTCTGAATACCTGAGTCTTTCATCTTCTTTAAATTTTCTTCATTAACAAGGGTACCATTAGGTGCCATTACCATTCTAAAACCTATATCATTACCATATTTTGCTATCTCAAAAATATCCTCTCTGAGCAACGGCTCTCCACCTGTAAGAATAATTATAGGCTTACTAACTTTTGCTATTTCATCCATAACAGATAAAATTTTTTTAGTAGAGAGCTCTCCTTCATAGGGGCCTTTTTCAGCAGCAGCCCTACAATGGATGCAGTTAAGATTGCAGCTCCTTGTAACTTCCCATGCAACAAGTCTCAGCTCTGGAATTTTCATATAAACCTCTCTAATTTATTCTTTATTCTGGCACTCTTCACAGATACCTTTTATTTCAAATTCATAATCAAGAACCTGAAAATTTTTATCATTCATTTTAAAGGTTGAAAAAATTGAATCAATTTCACTATAATCATCTAAGAACAGGTCAAAAATTCTGTCGCATTTTATACATCTCATATGTAAGTGCTTTTCTGTGTTACCATCAAATCTCTTTAACTTACCTCTGATTTCAATTTTCTTAATCATACCCTCTTGCGACATATACTCAAGATTCCTGTAAACAGTGCCAAGGCTAATATTAGGTAATCTTTTTTTTACAATAAAGTATAGCTCATCAGCAGTTGGATGGGAAGTTAATTTGCATAGCTCTTCTAAAATAATTTCTCGTTGTTTTGTTTTTCTAATAAATTTTGCCAT
>CAZIZE010000101.1:0-23654 GCA_964543655.1 uncultured bacterium | reverse complement strand
TCCAGTAACAGGAAATGTAAGTAAAATTACTTCTAATTTTGGTCAATCAGTATCTGCTTCATACCTGAGAGGGACAATACAGTATAAAGCTTTTAAACCTTATAAAATTAACCTTGAATATGTAAACTCAGATTATTATGTGCAAAATATATTAAATATACCAGCAGATTAACACTTAAAAATTTAATTTTTATCAAATGAAACTCTGATTTTAGAGTTTCATTTGATATTTTCTTTATAAAATTTTTTATTACTAATTAAATTCCTGCCCTCTTCTCATTATAAAACATAAGCAAGTTAAAAATTTAATTAATTAAAATATTATTCCTTGACAAAAATAAAAAATTTTGTATACTGCTATGCAAATTCAAAAGAAAGGAGAGGAAAATTGTTTAAAATACTTGAAAAAGAAGTATTTTCTACCAATCCTCGAGTTACAAAATTTATTATTGATGCACCTAAAGTAGCTCGGAAAGCCAAATCTGGACAATTTGTTGTTATTAGAATTGATGATAGGGGAGAAAGGATTCCATTAACTGTGGCAGACAAAGATCCAGAAAAAGGCACTGTTACAATTGTCTTTCAAGAAGTTGGAAAAACAACTGCACAATTAGCAAGAATGAACAAAGGGGATTATTTAAAAGATTTTGTTGGACCTCTTGGCAAACCAACACATTTTGGCAATCCTAAAAAGATTGTATGTGTAGGTGGTGGTGTTGGAGTTGCACCAATACACCATATTGCAATGGGTATTAAAGAAGCAGGTATCCACTTAATCTCAATTATTGGTGCAAGAACTAAGGAGCTTCTCTTTTGGGAAGATAAAATGAGGAATTTAAGTAATGAACTAATTGTTTGCACTGATGATGGAAGTTATGGCAGAAAAGGATTTGTTACTGAGCCATTAAAAGAATTGCTTGAGCAGGACAAAGATATTGAGCTTGTTATTGCAATAGGGCCCACTATTATGATGAAGTTTTTGTGTAAAACAACTGAGCCTTTTGGAGTAAAAACCCTTGTTAGTTTAAATCCTATAATGGTTGATGCTACTGGCATGTGTGGTGCATGCAGGGTTACAGTTGGTGGAGAAACAAGGTTTGTTTGTGTTGATGGTCCAGAATTTGATGGACATCAGGTAGATTTTGACGAATTAATGCAAAGAATGTCTATTTATAAGCAGCAAGAGCAGCTATCATACAATAAATTTTTACAATCATGTGGTGAAAACTGCACATGTAATTCGTAATTATCTCTTAAAGGAGGAATTATTAAATGGCTGAAATAAAAATGAAATTAGGAAATAAATTACCAAGGACACCAATGCCTGAGCAGGAGCCAAAAGTTAGGGCAAGAAATTTTAAAGAAGTGCCTCTTGGATACACTCCAGAAATGGCTCAGGCTGAAGCAAGTAGATGTTTACAATGTAAAAAACCTGCATGTGTTAAAGGATGTCCTGTAAATGTTCAGATACCTGAATTTATAAAACTTGTTTGTGAAGGTAAATTTCTTGAAGCATCATGGAAAATTAAAGAGACCAATGCATTACCAGCTGTATGTGGTAGGGTTTGCCCTCAGGAGAATCAATGTGAAGCACAGTGCGTTCTTGGTAAAAAGGGAGAGCCTGTTGCAATAGGTAGATTGGAAAGATTTGTTGCAGACTATGAAAGAAACAGTGGAGAATTAAGACTTCCAGAATTACCTGAAAAAACAGGTAAAAAAATAGCTGTTGTTGGGTCTGGCCCTGCTGGATTAACCTGTGCAGGTGACCTTATTTTAAAAGGCCATGATGTTACAATTTTCGAAGCACTTCATGAAGCAGGTGGAGTTTTAATATACGGAATTCCTGAATTTAGATTACCAAAAGCTATTGTTAAAAAAGAAGTTGAATACCTTGAAAAATTAGGTGTTAAAGTAGAAGTTAATGCTGTTATTGGCAAGCTTGATACAGTTGATGAATTGTTGCAAGAATATGATGCTGTATTTTTAGGTACAGGAGCTGGGTTACCTGTTTTTCTCAGGATTCCCGGAGAAAACCTAAATGGTGTTTACTCAGCTAATGAATTTCTCACAAGGTCAAACCTTATGAAAGCTTATGAATTCCCAGAGTATGATACTCCTATAGTAAAAGGTAAAAATGTTGCTGTTTTTGGTGCTGGTAATGTTGCTATGGACTCAGCAAGAACTGCACTTAGATTTGGAGCAGAAAATGTTTACATTGTTTACAGAAGATCAAGAAATGAGATGCCAGCAAGAGCAGAGGAGATACACCATGCAGAGGAAGAAGGAGTTCAACTCAAGCTTTTATGTAATCCAATAAGATTTGTTGGAGATGAAAATGGCTGGATTAAGCAGGTAGAGCTTGTAAAAATGGAGCTTGGTGAACCAGATGCATCAGGTAGAAGAAGACCTGTTCCAATAGAAGGCTCCAACTTCTTTCTTGATATTGACACTGCAATTATTGCTATTGGAACTTCACCAAATCCACTTATTCCATCTACAACAGAAGGTCTTGATATATCAAAAAAAGGTACAATTATTGCCGATGAAGAAACTGGCAAAACATCAAAAGATGGTGTTTTTGCAGGTGGCGATGCTGTTACAGGCGCTGCCACAGTTATTCTTGCAATGGGTGCTGGCAAAAAAGCAGCAGCAGCAATTCATGAATACGTTTTAAATAAATAACCAAGATTTTCTTTTCTAAAATATTTTTGGGCAGGCATAATAATGCCTGCTCTTTTAAAAATTTATGCATAAAAATTTAATTTCACATCTAAAGATTTTTCTTGATTTATCTTATATAATAGCTTATTCTAAATTAATTTATTAGTTTTTATGGAGGAGATTACCATGCAGAAAAAACTTACAACCTTATCAGAAGCTATTTCTATTATTAAAAATGGAGATTGTGTAGCACTTGGAGGAGTCGGGAGAAATAAAGTTCCATTTAAAGCAGTTGTTGAAATTATCAGACAAAAGAAAAAAAATCTCTACATAATTGGAAGGGAAAAAGGTATTGACTTTGATATACTAATTGGAGCTGGAATTGCCACTAAAGTATCTGCTGCTTATATTGGCCTTGAAGAATTTGGCCTTGCTCTCAATTTTAGAAAAAAAGTGGAATCTGGTGAAATAGAGTTTTTGGAACATACCTGTGGCTCTGTTATTTCTGGTTTCAGAGCTGGTGCAATGGGAATTCCCTTTATACCTATTAAAGGTATCTTTGGTTCAGATCTATTTAAAGTTAGAGATGATTTTAAAGAAATAAAATGTCCTCTTACAGGTGAAAAATTAGTTGCTGTTCCTGGAATTAATCCTGATGTTGCAATAATTCATGCTCAGGAAGCAGATGAATATGGAAATGTTAGAATTAGGGGCACAAGATTTGAAGATGAGCTTATGGTTAAAGCAGCTAACAAAGCTATTGTTACTGTGGAGAAGATAATCCCACATGAAGAAATTAGAGAAAATCCAGAGCTTACAACTATTCCATACTTCTATGTGGACAAAGTAGTAGAAGTGCCAAAAGGTGCATATCCAACATCATGTTATGGATATTATTCAAGTGATGCAGCTGAAATAGATAGATATGCAAAAGCAATTAGAGATGAAAAGAGTTTCAATGAGTATATTGATAAATTGATAGATAATTAAAAAGGGAGCTATATGATTGAGCCTGTTATAAAAAAATTAAAAGAAAATGGTATAAATAATTATGAATTAATTGTTAAGCAAAATCGTAAAACTGTTGTTATAGTGAAAAATGGCAACATGGAGAATCTTAAAAGCTCTTCAGAAACTACATATACCCTTAAAATAATTAAAGATAAAAAAGTTGGACTTACTTATTTTACTTCAAATGAATCAGATTTAGATAAAATAGTTAACAGAGCAGTTGAGTTATCTTCCTATAATACACCTGACCCATTAAATTCTTTTTACAATAATGAGTTTCCAGAAAATAGCATAAAAAATCTTTTAAATAAAAAAATTGAGAATATTTCAATAGAGCAGCAACTTGAAAAAGCATTGTTAATAGAAGAATATGCTTACAAATTTGACAGAAGGATAAATATAGTAAATGAAGCCCAATGCTTCAAAGGTTCAGTCAATGTAAGGTATATTAACTCAAATGGCATAGATAAAGAGTATGCTACAAACTATACTGGTGGAGCTGTTGTGGTTGTTGCAAAAGAAAATAGCAGTCAGATGACAGGATATGAGCATTTTATTACTAAAAATGACTCTGTTGATAGTAAAAAGATAGCTGAGAATGCTGGTTTTAAAGCTGTTAGAATGTTAAATGCTTCAAAAGCAAAAAGCGCCAATTACCCAATTATTATAGAAAATGAATTAGTTGCTGATTTATTTACAATTATAGCACCTTCATTTTATATTGAAAATATTGAAAAAAATAAATCTCTCTTTTCTAAATATAGAATTGGAGAAACTATTGCTTCAAAGAATTTAACTTTAATTGATGATGCAACTAATAAAAATTACATTGGAGCAGCAAAATTTGATGATGAAGGAGTACCTACCTCTAAAAAAGTTTTAATTAATAAAGGTATTTTAAACAACCATCTTTACAACTTATATTATGCAAAAAAGAGAAACAGCAACTTTGCTGGCAATAGTTTTCTGCCAAATTTTAAGTCTTTCCAATCAATTACTTACAGCAACCTTATTCTTTCAAAAGGGAAAATGAGTTTGCAGGAAGGTATCAAATCATTAAGCAGTGGAATTTTTTTAACAACATTAATGGGCTTACATATGGCTGATGCAATTTCAGGTGATTTCTCTCTTGGTGCTGAAGGGATACTAATTGAAAATGGCGAGCTTACAAAACCAGTAAAAGAGTTTGTGGTTAGTGGCAATATTAAAGATATTTTAAAAAACTGCAAAATGGTATATAATGACTCAAAGGTTAGCGGATCTTTAATTACACCATCAATTTTAGTTGAAGGATTAACCATAAGTGGCAATTAGAGTAAAAAAGGAGTTTCAAGATTTTATAGCTCTTATTTCAAATATCTTTGAAACTTACACAACAGCCCTTTTTATATACAATGAGGATAAAAGTGAAGTAAAATTAGCCTATTACTATTCATTAAGTAACAATGTAAAGCCAAATTATACATTTAAAATAGACAAGAATTTAAAATTCTGGATAAAAGATTTAAAAAAACCTCTTCCATTAAAAGATAATACAGAGAGCATTTACAAGATTTTTATAGACATATATAAAAAAAAAGAAAATATAAAACTTCTCTTTGCTGTACCAGTTGATAATTTTAAAGGTATTCTTTATGTTGATACAAAAAAAAGTTATACCTTAGCTGAAAAGCATCAGAAGTTGCTTATACACTGTGCTAAAATTGTTTCACACCTTTTAAATATTGAAGAAGCTGCAAAAGAGATAAAACTTACTCTTAACTATTACGATTTTGCCAAAAAATTAAGGTTTGAAATTGATAAATTAATTTCAGAAAATATAGATATAAACTCTTTAATGGAGAGATTATCAGAGTTATTAAATTTTGAATTTGCTTGCCTTGTAAAGAATAACTTTGATAAAACCTACAGAATTATAGCTACTAACAACAGCAACCTCAAATCTTTAAATGGTAGAAACCTTATAGTTGAAGATAATATTGTTGGCACTTTGTTACGAAAAAATATTAGACATTTTAATTATGTTGAATCTATAAAAAATAATTCTATTTTCTTTTATAAAAATGAAAATTTAAGAAAGAACAGTATAAAAAATTATTTATATTTCCCATTTTTATCAGGTAGAAATGTTTTCTCTGCACTTATTTTTTTCAATTTTAAGGAAAAAATCGATTTTGCTAAATTTTACACTTTTTGTTACGATATATTTCACTCAATTGTTTATGAGCAGATAGCAAAGGAGCATCTTGATTTTATTATTAAAATAGAACCAATTTCAGGTTTTATTAGAGATTGTTACTTTTATGAAATAATTAAAAATACAACATTTAAAAATAAAGGTTTAATACTTATTAAAAATCAAAAATTTTCACAAATTTTAAATAGATACCATATTGATTATGTATTAAAAAGTTACAAATTTTTAAAAAAAAGTATAGATAAAATTTTAGAAGATAATTCTTTAGCTGGATTTTTTTCCCTAAATAGTGTAGGTATAATATTTGATAACAGTAATTATAATATTGACAGGAAGCTTTTAATTGTTGAAAAAAGTTTTAAAAACAGATTTATTAAAATTGACAACCTTGAAATTAACCTTGACCTTAACTTAACAATATTTAAAAATTTAGAAAAAAGTAAAATAAAAATATTAACAAATTCTTATGGAGTTTAAAATGTTAAGCAAAATTTTTAGTTTCTTGTCTAAAGATGTAGCTATAGATTTGGGGACAGCCAATACACTTTTTTATTTAAAGGGCGAGGGAATTGTTTTAAATGAGCCTACTGTGGTTGTTCTTGATAAGAACAGCAACAAGGTTTTATATGTTGGGCTTGCAGCTAAACAGATGATGGGCAAAACTCCACCTCACATGGAGGTTATCAGGCCATTAAAAGATGGAGTTATTTCTGATTTTGAGACAACCAAGGAGATGATTAAATATTTCATTTTAAAAGTTTTAAAAAGGAAAAGATTGATTAAGCCCAAGATTGCTGTATGTGTTCCAGCTGGGATTACTCAGGTGGAGAAAAAGGCTGTTATAGATTCAGGGTTACAGGCAGGTGGTAGAGAAATTCTATTAATAGAAGAGCCAATGGCTGCTGCTATTGGTGCTGGTCTTGATATTACTGCTCCTTCAGGTAATCTAATTGTTGATATAGGTGGTGGGACAACAGAAGTTGCAGTTATTAGTTTATCATCTGTTGCATACAGCGAATCAGTAAGAATTGCCGGTGATGAGGCTAATGAAGCAATTATGGATTATTTAAAAAAGAAATACAATCTCTTTGTTGGTGAAAATAGTGCAGAACTTGTTAAAATAGCAATAGGATGCGCCTATCCACTTGAAGAGGAGCTTACATATGATGTTGCTGGAAGAGATATGGTTACAGGAATTCCACGTAACATCACTGTTACATCAGAAGAGATTAGGGAAGCTTTAAAAGAACCAGTTAATGAAATAGTTAAATCTGTTAGAAGAGCTCTTGAAAAAACACCACCAGAGCTTTCAGCAGATATTTATGATAAGGGAGTTTTTCTCACTGGTGGTGGAGCACTTTTAAAGGGTCTTGATAAGCTTATTTCTAAAGAAACTGGATTAAAGGTGGAAGTTACAGAATCTCCTCTTACAGATGTTGCAAAAGGCACAGGGATTGCTCTTGAAAACTACTCAATATACAGAGATGTTTTTATATCATAATTGCAGGAGAATTTATGAGCAAAGTTTTTTTTATTGGTGCAGGACCAGGTGATAAAGAGCTGATTACATTAAAAGCCATTAAAATAATTGAAAAAGCTGATGTTATTATATATGCTGGCTCCCTTGTTAATAAAGAAATTCTTGACTATTCAAAAAATAGCTCTGTTAAGATTTATAACAGTGCTACTATGACTCTTGATGAAACCAATAGAGTTATTCTTGAAAATGTTAGAAAGCGTAAAATAGTTGCAAGAATACACACAGGAGATCCTTCAATATATGGTGCAATTTTAGAGCAGATTGTATTACTTGAAGAAGCAGGTGTTGAATATGAGATAATTCCTGGTGTTTCTTCAGCTTTTGCAGCAGCTGCTTCAATCAAAACAGAGTTTACTCTACCAGAAGTTTCTCAGACTGTTATTTTCACAAGAATGGAAGGGAAAACCCCTGTACCTGAGAGAGAGAAATTAAGGAATATTGCAAAGATAGGTGCTACTTTAATTATTTTTTTAAGTGTAAGTTTAATAGATGAAGTAAAAGCTGAATTATTAAAAGGTGCATATAGTGAAGAAACACCTGTTGTAATAGCCAGGCGAGTTTCATGGAAAGATGAGGAGATTCATTTTACCAGCATAAAAGATATGGATAAATTGGTTAAAGAAAAGGGGATAAAAAAAACTACACTTATTTTAGTAGGTGAGGTTTTTAGCAGAAAATATAGAGATATTAGTACGTTAAAAAAATCAAAGCTTTATGATAAATATTTTTCAACAGAGTTTAGAAAAGGAAAGGATAGTTGCATTTAAAATGACAGAGCAATTTAAATCAGGATTTGTAGCAATTCTCGGAAGACCAAATGTTGGGAAATCCACACTTGTTAATTATCTTGTAGGACAAAAAATTTCTATTGTTACAGAAAAGCCACAAACAACAAGGCATAAAATTAGCGCAATATTAACATTTGACCGTGCTCAAATAATACTTCTTGATACTCCGGGATTACATAAAGGAAAAAAAGAGATTAACACTCTTATGATGGAGCAAGCTCTTTCAGCAGTTACTGATAATGACCTGATAATCTTTATTACAGACACATCCAAGAATAACTTTGAAAAAGATTCTGAGTACTTAAAATTACTTGAAGGATACACCAATATCTTATTAATTAACAAAGTGGATTTAATAAAAAGGGAGCAGTTGCTTCCAATGATTGAAAAATACAATGAAACCAATCTGTTTAAAGAGATTTTACCATTATCACTTACAAAAGGTGAGAACTGTGATAAAATTGTAGATATTATTTTGAAATATCTGCCAGAAGGTCCCAAATATTACCCTGATGATATTATTTCAACTGAGAATGAGCGATTCATAGTAGCAGAGATTATCAGGGAAAAAACCTTTCTCCTCACCCATCAAGAAGTACCCTACTCTATTGGAGTTAAGATTGATTATTTTAATGAAGAGGAGAATATTACAAAAATAGGTGCTACAATTATAGTTGAAAGAGATTCTCAAAAAGCAATTATTATTGGGAAAAAAGGTCAAATGATTAAGAAAATTGGCACCTTTGCAAGAGAGGAAATAGAGAGGTTTCTCAATAAAAAGGTTTATCTTGAACTATTTGTAAAAGTAATAAAAAACTGGACAAAAGATAGGAAAAAAGTAAGAGAGATTTTTAGTGAGATTTAGAAAATTTTACTTGACAAAATCAAAATTATTCTTTACTAATACAGCCTCAAAAATATGGGCCTATAGCTCAGTTGGCAGAGCCACCGGCTCATAACCGGTAGGTCCCAGGTTCAAATCCTGGTGGGCCCATTTTAAATTTGTTATGAAGAAGATATATAACATTTCCCCAAAAAAGTTTTTAATTTTTGCACCTCTCAAAGAGAGGTGCTTTTTTTATGTTATGACAAATTATAATGAAAATTGAAAATTTATTTGAAAAATTAAATAATTTTAGCAAGTTATCTCTTCAGGAGTCGTGGGATAATTCAGGAATTCAGCTTTTAATAGATAACTCTGAAATCAGGAAAATCATTCTAACCCTTGATATTACTGGTGATGTTATTGATTTTGCAAAAGAGAAAAATGCTAATCTTATTATTTCACACCATCCATTAATTTTTTCAGGGTTAAAATCTTTAAATTACAAAAATAAAAAAGATAACATTATAATAAAAGCTGTAAAGCATAATATCAATATTTTTTCATTTCATACAAACATTGATAAATCTATTAATGGCCTTGTTGATTACTTTTGCAAAAAAATAGGGCTAATGAACACAGAGCCACTTGCAACAACCTCTTATGAAAAATTATACAAAGTTGTTACTTTTATTCCAGAAGAATTTCTTGACATATTTTTACAATTAATAAAAGAGAACAATTTTAGTGTCATTGGTAAATATAGAGTATGCAGTTTCCATACATCAGGCACAGGCACTTTTCTACCAGTGGACAATGCCAAACCTTTCTCTGGTGAGAAGAACAAGTTAAATAATGTAAAAGAGTTTAGAATAGAAATACAAGAGAGCAACTCAGCATTATACAAAGTTATAAATGTTATAAAATCTAATCATCCCTATGAGGAGCCTGTTATTGACATATATCCTCTGAATCAAAAAGGCAAATTTACAGGTGCTCTTGGCAGAGTTGGCTATTTAGATAAAGAGATTGATTCTAAAAATTTTATACAGCTCTTAAAAAAGATTTTCAATATCTCCACTATAAAAGTTTCTGGTTTTAGAGAAGGGATGAAAATTAAAAAAGTTGCTGTTTGCCCAGGAAGTGGCATGAGTTTAATAAAAAATGTTATTAGCTCAGGTGCTGATGTTTACATTACAGGAGATGTTAAATATCATGAAGCACTTGATTCTGCTGAAATGAACCTTTTAGTTATAGATATGGGGCATTTTGGCTCTGAATTTATTTTTACTGAATTAATGAGAGATTATTTGTTAAATTTGAATTTAAATGTAGAAATTTACAATCAAAAAGATGTTTTTAAATATTTTTAGAAAGGAGCATTGAATGGAGAAAGAATTTTCCAATCTTTATGAGTTGCAAAAAATTGATAAGATTATTTACGACTCAGAACAGGAGTTGTCGCAAATCCCAGAGGAGATTAAAAAACAGGAGGATATTTTTAAAACCAAAGAAGAGAAGTACAACAATATCAAAGAATCTCTTGAAAATTTAAAACAGATGAAGGAAGAGAAAGAGCAATTTGTTGAAGAACAAAAACAGATGATTGTAAGGAAAGAGGAAAAACTTTACGCATTAAAAACTTACCAGGAATTTAATGAAACTCAGAAAGAGATTGCCAATGCCAAAAAAGAGATAAAGGAAACAGAGGATGAAATTGTAAAATGCATGGAGCAGATAGAAGAGCAGGAAAAACTTTTTAAAGATGCTGAGCAAGATTACTTAAACTTTAAAAAAGAGTATGAGGATTTTCTTAAAAACTCTGAAAAAAGAGAGCATGACATAAAAAATATTATTTCCAAACAAACAGAGTTGAGAAATAAACTTACAGATAAAATAGACAATCAGTTGTTAAGCCAATATGACCTTATAAGATCAAGGAGACAGGGAGTTGCTATTGTTAAAATTAATTCCAATACTTGCTCTGCATGCTTTATGAATCTGCCACCCCAGCTTGTAATTGAAGTTAGAAAGAAAAATAAAGTTGTTCAATGCCCATCATGTCAAAGGATATTAATCTGGAATGATGAAAAGTAGAGATATTCAACTTTTTTTGAAATATACCATTGATAATCTTGAAAAATCCCAATTTTTTAAAATTTATCCAGAAGCTAACAGAGATATTATTAAAACTTTTCTGCAAAACCTTTTAAAAGAAGAGAAAAAATTTTATATTTACACAGATGGTGCTTCAAGAGGGAATCCGGGTAATGCAGGTGCAGGGTTTATTATATATAATGAAAATGGTGATATAGTTAAAAAGGGAAAAAAATTTCTTGGGAAAAAAACCAACAATGAAGCAGAATATTATGCTTTGATAATTGCTCTAAAAAATATACCAGAAAATGCTTCTGTTTCAATTTTTTCAGACTCAGAATTAATGGTAAAGCAATTAAATGGGGAGTATAAAGTTAGAAATGAAAAATTAAAACCACTTTACAATGAAGTAATTAAACTTCTTGAGAATAAAGAGTATAATATTAATCATATAAAACGAGAGAAAAATAAATTAGCTGATAATCTTGCAAATGAAGCCATTGATGATGCTATTTACTGAATTACTTTATAAAATTTAAATACTTCTATATTTTTTGAAAAAAAAGGTTTAAACTTTAATTTTTTATCTACAGAGAGATATATTAATCTATCTATATTTTCATCTCCTTTGGAAAATAGTCCCTGTGTATATGCAGAGTATATATTTTCAAATTTTACCTGAATATTAGGGATTTTTTTTAAATTATTTTTCAAAAACTTGAGCTTTTTAAGTAATATAAACTCTGATTCCATTGGATATTCATAAAAAGGAGTGTTTGCCTTAGGAATAAATGGATTAATGCTAATAATGAATCTACCAAGATGTTTTAAAAAATATTTTTTATTTAAGTAGCAGTTTCTTACCTTTTCCATAAAAGCAACAATTTCTTTTACATCATCAAATGATTCAAAAGGAAGCCCTATTATAAAGTAAAATTTCAAATTTATAATTTTCTTTTCTATAAACATAGAAATTGCTTCAAAAATCTGCTCTGTTGTTAGCTTTTTATTAATTTTGCTTCTTAAACTATCTGTTGCAGCTTCTACTGCAACTGTAAAAGTCCTGTTTTTTCCTGCAATTAATGAATCTAAAATTTCAAAACTAACTGAATCAAGCCTCAATGAAGTAACAGAGAATGGGATATTTCTATTATTTAAATATGAGCAAATTTTAATAAAATCAGGATGTGAAGTAACTGTGGAACCAACAATGCCAGCTTTGTTAAAGAATTTTAAATATTTATTCATAACATCTTTAAGCTCATTAAACCTATGAATTCTATATGGTGAATAATTATAAGATGCTGCACAGAAATTGCAGCTATATTTACAACCCCTTGCAATTTCAATTAAAAAAGTGTCTGAAAACTCCGTAAATTTTGTAGAAAAAATAGAATGAGCAATTTTATCTGAGCAAATTCTTTTACTTTCCTCTTTTTCTTCACCAATTACTCCATCAATATTTAATGGATTGCCTCCTGTAATAATTTGCTCAACAAATTTAACAATTAGCTCTTCTCCTTCTCCAATTAGAAAATAATCTAAAAATTTGCTTAGCGGTTTATAATTCAAAGTAACAGCAATGCCACCTGCTGCAATTACAGGGAGGTTTTTTCTCTCATCTTTATACAATGGAAAACCTGAAAGTTTTAGGAAGGTTAAAACATTGAAAAAATCAATTTCAAAACTAATTGAAAATATTATAATGTCAAAAAATTCAGGAAATGTGTTGGTTTCAAAAGAAACAGGCTTTACTTTAAACTCAGGTAAAAAGGCTCTTTCACAAGAAATTTCTGAATGGGAATTTAAAACTTTGTAAATAGTTTGAAAACCAAGATTAGACATTCCAATATAGTAAGAATTGGGATAGACTAAAAGAACTTTAAAATTTTTTTTAAAATTTTTTAAAATAAGGGGAATTTCTGTTTTTTTTAATTTTTCTAATTGTTTTAGATAGGTAGAATTCAAACCTAATCCAATATTTAATTTTTTTATCTATTCTTCTGTAATAATTAAATTTTTTACAAATTTTCCTATAGCAGGTGCAGCAGTAAGTCCAGGTGAATCTATTCCAAGAAGGTGAATCTTGTTAGCTTTTCTAAAAATGAGAAAATCATGTAAAAGCTGATGATTGTGGAAACATTTTGGTCTCAATCCAGCAAAACCTGGAGAAATTTTTTTATAGTTAAAATCTATTAACAATTCTTCACATGCTTTTATAAAAATATCCTCTTTTTCTGTAACATCATAAGATTCCTTATTTTCCTCTTTAGAAGAGGTTGGCCCAATCCATATTTCATTGTATGCAGCTTTTGTAAGGTGAATTCCAAGATGCCCTTCTCCTCCAGGAACAGGATAAATCATGCTATTAACTTTTTCATCATTTAGAGAGTAATATTCACCTTTGTAAGGAACTATTTCAAATCCTTCAATACCACACATATTAGCTATTTTATCTGAATAAAGGCCTGCTGCATTAATAAAAAAATCAAATTCAAGTTCTCCCCTATTTGTAATTATCTTGTTATTTTTAATATTTTCAATGCAACAATTTGTTATAATATTGACCTTTCTTTCCTGAAGAAGAGCTTCCATTTTTCTAAAATAATCTGAGCAATTAACAACTCCTGTATTTGGAGAGTATAGTGCAAATTTTGCTTTTGAAAAAGGTTCTAATTTTTTAATCTCAGAAGAGTTAATTAATTTAAGACCCTTAACTCCATTAGTATCACCATTTTTCTTTAATTTTTTTAATTCTTCACAATCTTCATCCCTTGTTGCAACTATAATTTTACCAGAAATTCTATGTTCAACATTATACTTTTTAAAAAACTCATATGATAAAGCTGCTCCTTGTATGCAAAAAATCCTTTTTAATGAATGGTATGGATAGTAGATACCTGCATGAATAACACCACTGTTTCTCGTGCTTGTATGGTACCAGATGGCAGGCTCCTTATCAATTAGAAAGATTTCATGATTTGCAGATGAAAGCTCATAGGCTATCCAGCTACCAACAACTCCAGCACCAGCAATAACTATTAACATAGATACCTCTTAAAAAAAGGTGCTTCAAAAGAAGCACCTGATTATAATTAATTTATTGAACAGGAAGGTGTTGATTTAAAATCGTAAAATTCTCCATAATATGTATATGTTGTGCCATCTTCACCAGCTATATTTTCTGGTGGAGATTTATAAACCCCAGTTGTATACAGAGAACTGCTACAGGATGAACCATTAATGTTAAAATCAATGTAAGCAGTTAATGGGCCATAAGTGGCTGAGAGAGCTATTTTACTCACATTTGAATCATCATCAAAATAGCAAGTTGTATTCCACTTAATACCATCACTATCAACTGCGAAACTTGAGCCATCCTGACTGCATGTTATTTTAAAAGTATCAGTGAAATAAATAGAATCACTTCCTGATTGCTCATTAACACCAACAACAACTAATTTATATTTAAAATATAAATCACCACCTGCACTAATTTGAAAAGATTTTTTCTGATTATCTGAAACTACAACAAGGTTAAATTTTAAAGTAACTAACTGTTTTTTTTGACCTGGAATATTTCTTAAAATTTTTTCTTTTGGTGTAACAAAATCACTACCCATAAACTGCTCAATAAGTCCAGTATTATCCCATATAGCAGCATAAATTGTAAAATTTACATTTACTCCTTCAGGATATTTTTCAAAATAACTGTTCCAATCAATACCTTGAAATTCAGTTAATTTAAAAGAAAAAGTGTTTTCTGAATCTGAAAATTTCTTTATAATAGAGCTTGATTTGCCATCAGGGAGAAAAATATCTATTTTAAAATAGTTGTTATAACTTCTCCATATTTTAATAGCTGTATTTAACTTAACCTTCTCACCACTTTTATAAGGATAATACAAAGTTGGCTCAATTAAATATTTGGCATCTTTAAGAATTTCAGTGATTTTCTGCACAGCTTCAAGAATTTTTTTAGAGCTTTTTTCTGATTCATAATATTTTCTGAAAAGCTCTTTTACATTATAACCATTTCTTTCAAGATAAGCTGCCTGTGAAGAATAGTCAAGGACAGCAATCTCTTCTTTTCCACTGAGCCACATCTCCTTCTCTGTATCAGATAAGGTTTTAAATTTATTCCACAGAACAGAAATCTGGGTCCAATCAAGCCAGCTCTTCCATACTTTTATCAGGCTTGTTTCAAGTGAAGCCACAAATTTAATTGGTCCCACCACTGGTATTGCAGATATTGCAGTATCTGAGGCAAGTTTTAAAATTTCAAGAAAACCATCCTTAAAATCACCTGCTGAAAAATATCCAACAATACTCCCTGTAGATGAAGCAGGAACACCAGATTTTTCCTCAATTACCTGAGCAACTGCCTCTCCAACAGCAGAATAAATAGCTTTGTTCATATCCTGCTCAAGTGTGCTGGCAAAACTCTTTGCCACAGGATTAATAAAGAGAAAAAACGCAAGAAATGTTGCTAAAACTGTAAATCTAATTTTCATAAAACCTCCTTTAAATTTTCTAATTAATATCATAAAAATAACTATTATGCAATAGAAAGTGGCTATGAATCAATGAATCATTTTGTTTGGTAGGTAAAGTGCTATTTCTGGAAAAATTGTAAGCAACACAACCATTAAAATCATAATAATGAAAAATGGAAAAGTTGCCTTTAAAATAGTATCTATCTTTTCATCTGAAATACCTTGAATCACAAATAAACTAAAACCTACTGGTGGAGTAATTTGTGAAAGCTCCACCATAATTACAAGGAAAATTCCAAACCATAAAGGTGAAAAATGTGCATGCAACACTATTGGTAAAACAATTGGCAATGTCATAACAACTATTGAAATCCCATCAAGAATCATTCCTAAAAAAAGATACATTAACCCAAGGACAAAAATCAACACATAGGGAGATAGATGAAGCCCAGCAATATATTCACTTAATGCTCTTGCTATACCAACAAAACCAACTACTTGGGATAAAAATGCAGCTCCCATAATTATAAAACATATCATAACTGTTGTTTTCACTGAATTTAGAAGTGAAAGTTTAAAATTTTCCCAGGTTAAATTTTTAAAATAAATAGCAAGTATATAAGCTCCAAGCACTCCTATTGCAGCAGCTTCTGTAGGGGTAGTAAAACCAAGATAGATTCCACCAAGAACAACAAATATCAGACCAAGAACAGGTATCAATTCTTTTGAAGCAATAATTTTTTCTTTGAAAGTGTAATGCTCTTTTTCTTTAGGGACAATATTGGGTTTTATTAGAGAAACAATAATAATATATGAAGAGTACATTGATGCTAAAATTATACCTGGAATAATACCCCCAATAAAAAGTTTTCCTATTGAGCTATCTGAGAGAATACCATAAATAATCATTATAAGACTTGGAGGTATTAAAAAGCCAAGAGTGCCTGCACCTGCAAGTGAGCCAATAGCAAGTTTTCTATCATAACCTCTTTTTGATAATTCTGTAAGTGTTATTTTCCCAACAGTTGCTGTGGTAGCTGCACTTGACCCTGATACAGCTGCAAACAGGGAACAAGCTACTACATTAATATGTAATAATCTTCCTGGAACATTGGAAAGCCAGGGCACAAGACCATTTAACAATCTTGTGGACATTGCAGTTCTGAAAAGAATCTCTCCCATTAAAACAAATAGAGGAAGAGCAGTTAATGACCATGAATCTATGCTATTCCACACAGAATTGGCAATTAAAGTGCCTATTTTAAACCAGATAGACATATTAGGTGGCAAAGTTATATTGTAAAGCAACATTCCACTTATACCAGCAAGAAAGAGAGAAAACCCTATCCACACACCAGAAAGAAGGAAGGCAAACATAATCCCAAACATAACAATAGCTAAAGTTAATGGATCTGATATTATTTTCTAATCCTCCTGAAAAGTTTTCCTACAATAGATAAAATAAATATAAAATACCCAACAGGCAGAGCAATCTGAGGTATAAAAAGTGGAGTTTCTGCAATAGAATCTGCTCTCATATCAAGAGCATGTGTATCTATTACCATTTTTAAAGAGTAATAAAACATAAAAATTGTAAGCAAAAGTGCTATTATGAGACAAATAATATCAAGAATTTTATTAAGTTTTGGATTAAGTCTGCCTAAAATAATGGTAATCCTGATATGACCATCTTCTTTAAAAGTATATGCAAGCCCAAACATTACCACTACAACAAAAAAGTAAGCACTATATTCATCTGATATTAAAGTGGATGTATTAAAAAAAGTTCTTAAAAAAATTTCAAGCAAAATCAGAGTAACAATGAATATCATAAAAACAGATGATATATACCCGCCTATATCAGCAATTTTATCAAAGAATTTTATTAATTTATCCATACTCTTCATTTTCATTCCACATTAAAAATCTATCTATTTACTGAAAGAAGCAGGGTTTACACCCTGCTTTTATTATTTCATATATTCTTTTAAAATAGCTTTCTCTTTACTGTTGCATCTTCTTAGAAACTTTTTCCACAACTTAGCAGCAGCTTTTTTCATTGCTTTTTCAAGCTCAGGGGTAGAATTGTTAACAATCATGCCATGCTGCTCTATTACTTTTGTTGCATTTATCATTCTATTTTCTGAATTTGCCCATTGTAATGCTTCAACTTCTTTTGCAGCTTTTAAAATAGCTTTCTGTTGCTCTTTTGACAAAGATTTCCAGTAATCAAGGTTAATTGTCATCATATTAAGAGGAAATGCATAGTAAATATTTGTAAAATATTTTAAAACTTCCCAGAATTTACCATTTTTAGTTGATTCTGTTGAGGTTAGCACAGAGTCTATCATACCTGTTCTTAAAGATGAGTAAACTTCACCCCAAGGAAGAGCCACAGGTGATGCACCTAATGCTCTTAAAAACTCAGCTCCATTTTTATCATAGGTTCTTGTTTTTAATCCTTTTAGGTCAGCTACAGTTTTTATAGGTTTCTTTGTAACAAGACCACTTGGTGGCCAAGGTGCTGCATATAAAAATTTTTGATTCCATTTCATTGCAGCTTTTTTGTAAAATGGTTTCATCTGCTCATATAACTTTTTTGCTGCTTTGTAACTATTAACAAGCTTTGGCAGAGAACTTACACCAAATATATGCTCACTTCCAGCAACAACCCCCATTAAAATATCAGATAGAGGAACAGAACCATCTTTTACTGCTTTAAGAAGCTCCTGGCCTTTAAATCCAAGACTGCCACCAGGATGAACAGTAATAATAACAGAGCCATTGGAATATTTTTTAACAAGTTCAGCAAATTTCATAGCACCCTGAGTGTGAAAACTTGTAGGACCATAAATTGCATTACAATCAAGTTTAACAAGCTTTGCTGATAATGACATCGGGAGACAAGTAACAAGAGCCATTAAAAAACCAATTAAAACTTTTCTCATTTTCATTTTTACCTCCTTTTTTTGTTTTAACCTTAAAGGTTAATTATTGTAAATATTTGCCCCATCCACCACCACCTGGTGTTTCAATCCTCAAAATAGAGCCTTTCTTTACTGAAATATTGAATTTTGATGGCATAACTTTTTTTTCACCATTTTCATCAATTATAATATTCAATCCTGTTTTTCCTGCTTCTCCTCCATTTAATCCATAAGGTGCAAATCTTCTCCTTTCAGAAAGAACTGTAATTTCCGAATCTGACAAAAGTTTGATTTCTCTAATCAATCCATTGCCCCCTGAAAATTTACCTTTACCACCTGAGCCTTTTCTAATTGAATAATTTGTTACAAGAAATGGATAACTATACTCAAGTGCTTCAACAGGAGTATTTAACGTATTTGTCATGTGCGAATGTACAGCATTAGCTCCATTATTTTTAGATGAAGCACCCATGCCACCAGCAAGAGTCTCATAATATGCAAAAGGAGTGCCTCTACGCTCATCAATCCCGCCAATTGCAATATTGTTCATTGTGCCCTGGCTTGCAGCAGGAATTTTATCAGGAAGTGCTTTATACAGTGCTCCAAGGAGTACATCAACTATTCTCTGTGAAGTTTCCACATTACCACCAGCAACAGCAGAGGGAAACTCAGCATCAACTATTGTACCCTTTTTAGTCTTGATTTTAATAGCTCTCAATATTCCTGCATTAGTTGAAATTTCCCTCTCTATTAATGTCCTCACAACATATAAAACAGCAGATGCAGTAATCGCAAATACAGCATTTACAGAGCCTTTTACCTGAGGAGAAGATTCTGAGAAATCAATATGCATTTCATCACCTTTTATTTCTACTATAACCTTGATTTTTACTGGTTCATCACTAATTCCATCATTATCAAGGAAATCTTCAAATTCAAAAACACCATCTTTCATATTTCCAATAATATGCCTTGTAATTCTTTCAGTATAGTTTATTAACTCATCAGCATAAAAAAGCACTGTTTTTTCAGAGTATTTTTCTATTAATTCTTTGATTCTTTTAATTCCAATAATATTAGCCATAATTTGTGCTGCAAAATCCCCTTCCCTTTCATAAGGGGTTCTCACATTATTTAATAAAAATTTCATAAATTTTTTATCAATTTCTCCATTCTCCACAAGCTTTAATGGTGGGATAATCACACCTTCCTGAAAAAGTGATGTTGAAAGAGGCATTGAACCAGGTGTCATCCCTCCTATATCAGCATGGTGAGCTCTATTGGCAACATAAAATAAAGGCTTTTCTGAATTAAAGTAAACAGGAGCTACTATGGTAACATCAGGTAAATGAGTCCCCCCTTTGTAAGGATCATTAAGAATAACCATATCTCCTTCATTTAACTCCATATCTTCAATTGCAGATTTAACTGAAAGAGGCATTGAGCCTAAATGAACAGGTATATGAGCAGCCTGCTCTATCATTTCTCCATTGGCATTAAAAATTGCACATGAAGAATCTCTTCTCTCTTTAATATTAGGTGAATATGCAGTTCTAACAAGGGTAACACCCATTTCTTCTGAAATGGAAATAAATCTATTTTTAAAAACTTCTAATAGAATAGGATTAACTTCCATAAAACTCTCCTCTTTTTAATTCATAACTCAAAGCAAAATCTTTTGAATAATTCATGTTAAAATTTATCGCTGCTTTTCCAAAATAATATTTTCAAATTTGTCAACCTTTGCACTCCACTTAGGTGGTATCACAATAGTTGATGTGTATTCTACCACTATTGAGGGGCCAGTAAATAGATTACCTGGTTTTAATTTCTCTCTGCTAATCACCTTTGTTTTAACAGGATTTGTATTGTAAAAAATAACATCTTTTTCCATAATAACTGCATCATTAGCTATCTTTTCACTACCAAGTGGATATTCTTTAATCTGAGGCTTTTTTAATGCACCAATTGCTCTAAGTCTAATATTAACTATTTCCGTTGGTTTATTGATATTTTTATAACCAAAATTTCTTTCATGAAACGTATGAAAAGTATTAACAAAATCTTTATCAAATGGTATAGTTATTTCATGTGATTGGCCCTTATATCTCATATCAATGTAATATTCAAACTTTATTGAATCTTTCCTGACTCCTTCATTTTTCATATCATTTATAGCATTTGAAATTAATGGCTCAAACTTTTCTTTTATATTGGTATAATCAGCTTCTGATTCATTCACCATAATGGTATGAGAATAATCTTTAATAATATCAGCCATTAACATTCCAAAAGCTGATAAAATACCTGGGTTTTTAGGAATAAAAACTGTACCAATAGAGAGATTTTCAGCAAGAAAAGCTGCATGCATACCACCTGCCCCACCAAATGAAAAAAGGGTAAATTCTGCTGGATTAAATCCTTTTTCAACAGAAATAACTCTAATAGCCCTCTCCATGTTTACATTAGCAATTTCAAGAATACCCATTGCAAGTTCAACAGGAGTCATTTTAGCTTTTTCTGCAAGCTCGCTGAAGTATGAGTTTATTCTCTCAGATGATAACTTCATATTCCCGCCAAGAAAAAAATCTGGAATCAATCTTCCCAGAAAGAGATTTGCATCAGTTACAGTGATCTTCTCACCCTTTCCATAACATATTGGTCCAGGATCTGCTCCAGCACTTTCTGGTCCCACTTTTAATGCTCCACCTTCATCAAGGTATGCAATTGAGCCACCACCTGCACCTACTGTATGAATATCTATCATTGGCACTTTAATTGGCATACCAGAAATTTTTGATTCGTAAGTATATGATAATTTGCCATCAATAAGGGAAACATCTGTGGAAGTGCCTCCCATATCAAATGTAATTAACTTATTATATCCTGCAAGCCTGCCTATTTCAAGAGCACCAACAGCTCCTCCAGCAGGGCCTGATAGAATGGTTCTGATAGATTCCACCATTGCTGTTTCTGCTGAAATACTACCGCCATTGGATTGCATAATTCTGAGAATATCTGAACTTTTCAGGTTGTTCTGCAAGAATTTAATATATCTGTGCATAATAGGGGATACATAAGAATTTAAAACAGTGGTAGAAGTTCTTTCATACTCTCTAAATTCTGGCAAAACCTTATATGAACATGATACCGGGATATTATGCTTTTGAGCTATCTCTTCAACCTTTTTTTCATGAGAATTGTCAACATATGAAAAAAGTAATGAAACTGCAAGTGACTCCACATCCATACTTTTAATACGTTGAATAACATCCTCTATTTCTTGTTCATCACAATCCTCAATAAGAGTTCCATCGTAGAGAATTCTGCCTTTAATACCAAATCTTAACTCTTCTGGAACAATTTGCCTTGGCCTTTCATAGCTCAAGTTGTATAATTCCTCTCTGTTTTGCCTGCCTATTTCAATTATATCTTCAAATCCCTTATTTATAATTAACGCTGTTTTCACACCCTTTCTTTCAAGGATAGCATTGGTTGCAACTGTTGAACCATGAATAATATTTCTACTATCTGAAGAAATTTTATTAACTCCATCAAGAACTGCTTCAGCAGGATTTAAAGGAGTGGATAACCTTTTATAAATTTTCACTTCATTTTCTTTAATGAAAACGAAATCTGTAAATGTACCACCTGTATCAACACCAATAATAATCATTTAGCTCTCTCCTCAATTTTGCTTTTGATGAGGTTAATGCCATCATCATCGTAAAACCTATTTAAAACCCATACCTTGATATTACTTTCTAAATTCAACAAATTTAAAACTCTCTTAGTTGTAATAATCATATTTACTCTTTTAAATTTTTTAAATTCATTGATTTTTATAATTTTAAAATTCTTAAATTTTTTATAAAGGTATCCAAATTTCTCTAAAATTAGTTTTTTCTCATCATCTGTTGATGTAATGTAATAAATATGAGAATATGTGGGAATATGATTAAAATTTATAATTTCAGATAGATTTGGTGTGGTTCTAAGTGGGATAATTTCAATTTCTGGATTTAATGATTGCAATTTGTAATAATTTTTAAATGAAGTTATAATTATCCTATCTTCTTCTTTGAGCTCTCTGCTTTGAAACAATTCCAATAGAGAGCAATTTAACTTGATATTTAATCTATTTTCAAGCTCTTCCTTTCCTTGAAAAAGGTCAATAACATTATCTTCTATATATAAAAATTTTGAATTTACAGAATCAAAAGATTCAATAGCATTAAAAAAACATGAAAAAATGTCATCTTTTGTAAAACCAGCAGCATAAAGCATTGCAATTATATTTTGAAAATAAATGTAATTCTTCCCATAAATTTCTCTTGCATTAACATCAAGTGTAAGGGAAACCCTTGTGCCTCCTTTTTTAATAGTTTTTATATAACCAGCATCTTTTAATCTGCTATATGCTTCTACAGGAATCCTTTCACTAAAATAATACTCATTTGCTAACTGTTTAATCCCAGGCAACTTAGAATTAAACGGCAGTTCACCTGTTATAATCTTGTGCCTGAAAATATAATCAAGAAATATTCCTAAGCTAAATGGGTTTGAATAATTATGAATTTCAAACATAATTTTATTATAATTTAAAAACAAAAAATAGTCAAGTAATTTTTCATAAAAGTTTATTATAAGCGACAAATCCACCTTATTTAAATTATTTAAAAATAATTTTTATCTAAATCATACAAAATTGTTGTTTTAAATTAGATAGTATTTATTTTGCAAGGAATAGTAGATAACAAATTTATTTTGGTAAAGAAAAAAACATCAAAAATGGAGAAGCAACTATTTTTCATGAAGAATTATTTAGAATAATTAAAAGTAAAAAATAATTGCCATACTAAATTTTGCCAAAATAGATTCCTTTAATCGTAGCTATTTTTCATTAAACAGAGCTTCTCAACCATTCTAAATAGCTGATTTTTATACCACTATTTCAATTAATTAATATTTTCTTATTTTTTAAATTTTGTTTGACAAATTGCAATGAATCATATATAGAATTTGACCTTTAAATTTTAGAAAAGGAGGTGGACTATGAAAGCACTTGGCAGACACTTGCTTGTAGAGTTTTATGACTGCAATCCTGATGTTAT
>CAZIZE010000100.1:0-5429 GCA_964543655.1 uncultured bacterium | reverse complement strand
AGGAATACCTTTAATTCCATATTCCATAGCTGTTTTCTGATTTTCATCAACATTTAATTTGCAAATATTAATTTTATCTGAGTATTCTTCTGCAATATCATCTATTACTGGTGCAAGAGCAAGGCATGGTCCACACCAAGATGCCCAAAAATCCACAAGAGAAGGTTTATCAGCATTTAAAACAACATCCTTAAAAGAATCATCTGTTACATGTATAACTTTTTCACTCATTAATTCCTCCTTTTAAAATTAATAAATTTTCTTATACCATTCATAAAGCAGGGAACAAAAGTAAAACAGGAGCTGAAATTAAGGCTTATTTGATAGTAAAAAACCTAAAACTCCACCTATTAATCCCATTAGCCAAACGGGAAACTGTGCACATGCTCACCCGCTTTTCATCTTTCTTAAAATAAAACCATAAATTAATCCAAAAATTATTCCTGCAATAATATAAATAATAGTACTTTTGTTAATTTTAAAATCTCCTTTTTACTATAAAATCTGCTAATTTTAACAGAGAATCTTTTACTTCACTATTTTTAAAATCAGTAAGATTCTCTTTTGCTTTATTAATATATTCATTGGCACTTTCAATGGTTGATTCTATGCCTTTATTTTTTATAACAAAGCTTTTTAAATAATCTATCTCTTCTTTTGTGTGATCATCTTTAAAAAATATATCTTTTGCTCTTTCATACTCTTCTTTGCATGAAGAATTTTTCAAAGCAGTGATTAATGGATAGGTAACTTTACCTTCTTCTAAATCTGTACCGATTTTTTTCCCGAGAACATTGTCTGTGGAAATATAATCAAGGGCATCATCAACTAATTGAAAAGCTATTCCTATATTTTTGCCAAAATTATTTAATGCCTTTCTTGTATTAATACTTTGGTTTGCTAAAATAGCACCTATTTCACATGCTGCTGAAAATAACACAGCTGTCTTTTTTTCAATAATTTTAAAGTAATCATTAATGGATGTATTAATATCACCTGTTTTCACAAGTTCAAAAATTTCTCCTTGTGCTAAATCACCTGTAGCATTGGATAATAGCCCAAGAATGTCTAAATTGTTACATCCCACCATTAGTATAAAAGCTTTGGCAAATAAAAAGTCACCTACTAAAACACTTGCTTCATTTCCCCAAATAGAATTGGCAGATTTTTTACCCCGCCTAAGAACAGAATTGTCAACAACATCATCATGGAGAAGAGTAGCTGTGTGAATATATTCAACTGCTACAGAAAGAGGGATACGCTCCTCTCCTCTATAATCAAAAAGCTTTGCTGATAAAAGCAATAGTGCTGGTCTTAGCCTCTTGCCACCACTACCTAAAATATGTTCACATATAGTAGGAATAAGTTTTATTTCACTATCAAGATGTTTAAAAATCGCTTTTTCAACTTCTTGTAAATCTTCTATTATTGGAGAAAATAAGTCAGCAACATCCATATACACAATATATATTAAAAAAAAATTTATGTAAAGTTTAATCTTAACTTTTTTCAGGAGAAAATTGACGTAACCTTTTAACCCAGTGAACAATCCGCTCTGCTGCATAAAGAACTTCACTTTCTTCTGAATAATCTCCAAGGCTAACTCTAATGGAGCTTAAAGCCTCCATTTTAGTTTTACCCATTGCTTTAAGAACATGGGAAAAAGATTCTTTATGTGATGCACATGCAGAACCTGCTGAAACAGCAATACCTTCTATTGATAATGCTTTAATAAGAGCAGAGGTTTCAATGTTTTTAAAACAGATATTTGTAGTATTTGGAAGTCTATGGTTAATATCACCATTAATGGAAATATTTTCCAAATTATTAAATAGAAATTTTTCAAACCTATCTCTAATCTTTTTTATTAATTTCGATTTTTTATTTTTAAAATTTTCCATAATAATTTCAGCAGATTTCCCCAAACCTATAATGTATGGAACATTTTCAGTGCCACTTCTCAAACCCTTTTCCTGTCCCCCACCATGTATTAATGGTTCTATTATATTATTTTCTCTAATAAATAAAATACCTATTCCTTTTGGTGAATAAACTTTGTGTCCTGAAATTGAAAGAAAGTCAACTTTTAGATTTTTTAAATCAATTATTTCTTTTCCATAAGCTTGAACAGCATCAGTATGAAAAGGGATATTGTATTTAGCAGCAATTTCAGCAAGTTTTTCAATAGGAAAGGTAACGCCAGTTTCATTGTTGGCCATCATAATTGAAATTAAAATAGTATCTTCATTAATTGCATTTTCAAATTCTTCTATATTTAAATTCCCATGTTCATTAACATTTAGGTATGTTATTTTAATACCTATCTTTTCTAAAAACTTACAAGTTTCAAGTACAGCAGGGTGCTCAACTTTGGTTGTTATAATATGTTTATTCTTTTTATTTGAATTTAGCACTACTGATTTAATCACCCAATTGTTACTTTCAGTACCACAGGATGTAAAAAATATTTCATTGCTGTTGCAATTAAGAGAGGTTGCTATACTTTTTCTTGCATTGTCAATATCTTCTTTAATGGATTCACCTGCCCAATGGGCACTTGATGGATTGCCCCATTTCTCAGTAAGATAAGGTTTCATTGCTTTAAAAACTTCTATATGCACAGGAGTGGTGGCATTATAATCAAGGTAAATCCTCTTCAAGTTAATCGCCTCCTTTAATATAAAATTAAACTAATCCTTGCTCAATCATTGCATCTGCCACTTTTTTGAAACCGGCAATATTTGCACCATTTACATAATTTGCTGGTGTCCCCATTTCTTCTGCTACCTGAAGGCATTGAGAATGGATGTGAGCCATCATTCTTTTTAATCTTTCATCAACTTCCTCTTTACTCCATTGTAGCATCATACTGTTTTGAGCCATTTCCAGTCCTGAAACACCTACTCCACCAGCATTTGCTGCAATTCCAGGTGCAAATATTATATTATTTTCCTGAAAATATTTAACAGCATCAAGAGTGGTTGGCATATTAGCACCTTCAATAACACAGAAGCAACCATTTTCAACAAGTGCTTTAGCATTGTCAAGATTAATTTCATTTTCAGTTGCACATGGAAGTGCAATATCAGCTTTGGTTAACCCCCATGGACGTGCGCCTTGAAAATATTTTTTTCCAAATTTTTCTGCGTACTCTTTAATTCTACCTCTTCTGTAAACTTTTAACTCATAAATATATTCCCATTTTTCCATATCTATTCCATCTTCATCAATTATAGAGCCATCTGAATCTGAAAGAGATAAAACTTTTCCGCCAAGCTCAATAACCTTTAAAGCAGCATGCAGAGCAACGTTTCCAGCACCAGATATAAGAACTCTTTTTTTATCAAAAGAATCATCTCTAATTTTTAAAACTTCATTTGTAAAGTATACCACACCAAACCCTGTTGCTTCTGGTCTTAAATAGCTACCACCCCAATTTATCCCTTTACCAGTTAAAACTCCTTCAAAACTATTTCTCAATCTTTTATATTGTCCAAAAAGATAACCAATTTCCCTTGCACCAACACCAATATCTCCAGCTGGAACATCTGTATGGGCTCCTATATGCTTTGAAAGCTCTGTCATAAAGCTTTGGCAGAAGTTCATCATTTCTGAGTCTGATTTACCTTTATAGTCAAAATCACTTCCACCTTTTCCACCACCCATCATTAATCCAGTAAGGCTATTTTTAAAAATTTGGTCAAAGCCAAGAAATTTTAAAATACTTAAATTAACAGATGGATGAAATCTTAACCCACCTTTATATGGACCAAGTGTACTATTAAATTCTACTCTATATCCTGTGTTAACATGAATCTCTCCTCTATCGTCTCTCCAGGGTACTCTGAACATAATAACCCTCTCTGGCTCAACAAGCCTTTCAAGAATTTTTTCCTTTTTATATTTTGGGTCCCTATCAAGAAGCAAACTTATTGAATTAAAAACCTCTTCAACAGCCTGTAAGAATTCTTTTTCCCAGAAATATTTTTTCTTTAAATATGATAGAACTTCTTCTGCATATCTGTTCATTTTATCCTCCTTTATTCGCTATTGTTTCTATAAAATTTTTTACTACTTTTTTATTACTCCCAAAATGCAGGTGAATGTAGCTGCCAAGAGTGTTTTTATATAAAAAACCTTCAGCTTTGCCTTCTGGAAATTTTCTCATTTTCACATTATAGATTTTTTTTAAAGCTTCTCCTCCATTCTCTAAATATGAATAATGAAATTCATGGCCCTTTATTTTTGTGCCAAATTCTCCAAAAAAAGTTTTTTCAGTAAAAGTCACCTCTGCATATCCTAATGACCTTAATCTTTTCTGCATAATCGCCCTGTCTTTAAAAATACCAACTAATGGGAAAAATTTTCCATTAAAATCAATAACACCTTCTGTAAGATATATAAAACCACCACATTCAGCATATATAAAGCCTCTATTCTCAGAAAAATTTTTTATCTGCTCTATTAATACTCTATTTTTACTGAGAGTTTCAGCATAAATTTCAGGATAACCACCACCTAAATATATAGCTTCAATATTATCTGGTAATTTTTTATCTTTTAAAGGAGAAAAAAAAGTTATTTCACCTCCATACTTTTCAATTAATTTTAAATTATCTTCATAATAAAATGAGAAAGCTTTATCTTTAGCAACAGCAACTTTTAGTTTTTTATTAATTTTATTACTTAAATGAGGCTTTGAAACTGTATATTTTGTTATACCAAGTAATTTTTTAATATTGATCCTTTTTTCAACAATTTCTGAAAGAGATTTTTTGTAATTAATAAACTCAGCATTATCTTCAACAGTTAAAAGACCAAGATGTCTTGAAGGTATAGAAGGTAAATCTCCTTTTTTGAAAAATCCTAACACTTTTGATTTACAATACTTTTCAACACTTTCTTTTAAATAAGAAAAATGATTTTCACTACTAACATTGTTAAAAATTATACCAGCAATTTTTAAATCTTTGTCAAAATTCTCAAACCCATAAACAATTGCAGCAACACTTCTTGCTATACTCTGAGAATTAACAATTAAAATAACAGGCAGATTCAGCCATTTTGCAATTTGAGCTGAGCTTCCCCTCTCATTTTTTCCACTAAAACCATCAAAAAGTCCCATAACACCTTCAACAATAGCAATATCTTTATTATATGAATATTGATTAAAATTTGAAATATTGTAAGATTTGGATAGCATAAAACTGTCAAGATTAATGGAGATATTACCACTAAATAATTTATGATAACCTGGATCAATGAAATCAGGTCCAACTTTATAAGGTTGAACAGAAAGTCCCTGATTGGAGAAGTATGATATTAATGCAAGAGTGATAGTTGTTTTACCTACGCCGCTATTAGTTCCAGCAATTAGAAAAGCATTCATAAAGAGGTAATAAAGGAAATTTCAAAATAAATCAATTAAA
>CAZIZE010000099.1:0-75145 GCA_964543655.1 uncultured bacterium | reverse complement strand
TTCTCAGCAAGCTTCTTTTTTAAAGCAAATAACTCCATCTCCATAGAATACTCTTTGCAACAAATCCTCATAATACCTCCAAAGTTTTTTAAAAAAATTATCACATCTTTAGCTATTTTTCAATGTAGATTCTTTTCACCTTTTTTTATGGTTTATCACAGATTAACATATATATTGTTTTTTTCAATATAAAATTTTAAAAATTAAGATAATTTTCTATAAATTAAAACCTTTGCATAGCATCTTTAGTGTTATATTAAAATTTTCTTAATTTTACCAAATCATAAACTTTTCACTCGTTAAACTTCCTCAGAAAAATTATATAAAACCAAATACAAAATCCAACAGCAATTTTTTTATGATTTGCTCCTGTTTAGCATAAAAGCAGTCATTTTGAGTGGTTTAAACCGAAAAATCTTTTAGGTTGGTTTTGTATAGATGGAAAATGTAAAGTAAAATAGTTTTTCATCAACAGCCAATTGGCTGTTGATGAATTATTTTAATTTTTCCATTTCTAACATTTCAGGTTTAACTTTTCTTAAAAACTCCACAACAATCAAAGTTATAAACCCTTCAATTATCATTACTGGAATATGTGCCATTACTGTCAATTCAGCAACTTTCAAAAAAGATTGACCTGTAAAATAAAGTGAAGCACCTACAAGAATAGCTGAAAAAAATACTGATAGAAAACCTGCAAGATACTCTCCTATCATAACAACTGTTTTATTATTACTATTTTTAAAAAACATAAACATATAGTAAACAATAATTGATGGAAAAGCCATGTTAAATGTATTTACACCAAGTGTTGTTAACCCACCAAACTGAAAGAGAATAGCTTGCAAAAACAACCCTATTAATATGGCAGGGAATGCTGCCCATCCAAGCAGAATCCCTGCAAGTCCATTTAAAATAAGATGCACACTTGTTGGCCCAAGAGGCACATGTATTAGAGATGCTACAAAAAAAGCAGCAGAAATCAATGCAACAAGTGGTATTCTTTCATTATCAAGTTTTTTTAATCCAAAGTAAACTCCTGCTGCTGATAAAACTCCACCTGAAATTAAAACTGGTGCTGATAAAACGCCTTCTGATATATGCATTATCTCATATCCTCTACTTTAATCCAAATTAATCCACCTATTTCTACATCTTTACCATTAATTTTGTCACCTTCCATTAATGCTGCAAAACCCCACCATCCTTGCTTGGGCATAGCATAAGAGAACTCTCCATTTTTATCAGCTTTAATAACCTGTGTAATATATGGCTCAGATGGTGCTTTAAATTTACCATCTTTGTTGTAATATTCAACTTCAATATCAGCATAAGGAACTGGTTTACCTTTGTAAAGAACAACACCTCTAAATATGTTACCTGTCCATAGTCCATAAGGTCTAACAAGAGGCTTTATCTCCGCTGGTAATCCTACTAAATCATCCCAACCTTGTTCAAGGCCATAAGCATCTACAATAACTTTGGTATAATGAATAATGTATTTATCCTCAGCTGGCTCCCAATAAGGCTTTGGTGCCACATAAAAAATGTAATCACCAGGTCTTCTAAATTTATAAGTTGTTTCCCATGTTTTAAAATTTTTTACCATTTTTAATTTTAAAGTATTTAAAAGGCTTTTCTTTTTCCCACCTATCATAACTCCAAATTGTTCCGGCTTTTCCATATTCATCATGTGGCCCTCAAATGGATGAGTAAAAACAAGATGCAATTTAATTTTATTCCCAGTTTTGTGAGTAACAATATTTGTCGATGGTATAATCATTTGAAAGTGTGCAAAAGCTGATGTTACAATTGAAAAAGTAAATATAATAAGAGCTAATAAAAATTTTTTCATACTTCCCTCCATTATTTTGATTTTATTTAATTTTTTGTCTTCGGGGCAAAAAAAAACCACGAAGACTATATTAACATATAACCTTCGTGGCTTAAAAAATTCTTTCTTAGAATTTTTTATATATTTTCTGTTACTATATGATTAATTATTTGTCAAGAGTAAAATTATAATCCAAGATAAACTTTCTTAATATCAGGATTGGCTAATAAATCTTTGGATTTACCTTCCATTGCAATCCTGCCTGTATCAAGAACATATCCATAGTCAGAATTTTCAAGTGCAAGTTGAACATCTTGCTCAACTAAAAAAACAGTTGTACCCTCTTCTTTAATTTTCAAAACAATATCAATTAAATCATCAACAATTAAAGGTGCCAGCCCAAGAGACATTTCATCTATAAGCAAAACAGTGGGCTTACCCATAAGACCTCTACCTATTGCCACCATCTGCTGCTCACCACCTGATAAACTTCCAGCCCTTTGAACTCTCCTCTCTTTTAGTCTTGGAAAAAGTGAATATATATATTCCAAATCTTTTTTTATTTCTGGATCACTGCCTCTATAATATGCTCCCATTAAAAGATTTTCTTCAACTGTCATATCCGGGAACAATCTTCTACCTTCAGGTACATGAATAATTCCAAGTTCAACAATTTCATCTGATGATAAATTTTTCAATGATTTACCATCATAGAGAATATCACCATTTTTATATTTTAAAAGCCCTGAAAGTGCCCTTAAAAAAGTTGTTTTTCCAGCACCATTTGAGCCAACAAGTGAAACAACCATTCCTCTTTCAATTTGTATATTAATATCCCATAACACTTGTACATCACCATAACTAACATCAAGATTTTTTACTTCAATAAGCATTTAAAACCTCCATTAAGCTGTTAATTCTTTATATCGTTTACCAAGATATGCTTTAATAACAGTAGGGTTATTAAGTACCTCTTCAGGAGTTCCATCAGCAATTTTTTCTCCATGGTGTAAAACAAATATATTGTCGCAAATTGCTTTGATAACCTTCATAACATGTTCAATAACAAGTAGGGTAATTCCATTATCTCTGATTTTTAAAATTAATTCAATAGCACTGTCAATTTCCCCAGGATTGAGACCTGCCATAACTTCATCAAAAAATATAATTTCAGGTCCCATTGCAAGTGCTTTTGCTATTTCAAGTCTTTTTCGTGATGCTACATTTAAAACATCAGCTTTTTCATTTTTATACTTTGATAATCCAACAAATTCAATAACATCTTCTGCTACTTCAAGGGATTCTTTGGTGTTTCTCTCTTTCCCCTTAGCCCCAAACATAGCTCCCACTGAAACATTTTCAAGAACAGTCATTCCAGGAAATGGCTTAACTATCTGATATGTTCTTGCAATTCCCATTCTACCAATTTGAAAAGGTTTAAGGCCTTTTATAGATTTTCCTTTATAAAATACATCACCTCTTGTAATTGAGATATTGCCACTTATCATATTAACAAGAGTTGTTTTTCCTGCTCCATTTGGTCCTATTAACCCTAAAATTTCACCTTTGTGAAGTTCAAAATCAACTTCACTATTAGCCCTGAGTCCACCAAATTCCTTGGTTAATTTTTCACCTTTTAAAATTACTTCACCTAATTGACTCATTATTTGTAACCTCCACGGTTAAATTCTGTGTTGTCTAATATTTTCTAAAAAGTAAGCAATTCCAATCTTTTTCCTGAAGCTAAATATATCTGCAATACCTTTTGGAAAAAATAAAATTGCAACAATTACTATTGTTCCAAAGAAAAGGGTATGTGCAACAAGAAAATAGTTTGATAAAAATTCTGAAATTATCTCAATAGACGCAGCACCAATTAATGGGCCAAATAAACTTCCAATACCTCCAAATACTGCCATAACAATCATTTTAACAGTAATTAAAACGTTGAAAACAGGCTCCGGCTTAATGAATCCCTGCTGATATGCATAGATGCTACCAGCAAGACTTGTGAAAAAACCAGAAATAGCAAATGAAGTGCATTTAAACAGAGTAGTGTTAATACCAAGAGAATTCGCTGCATCTTCATCTTCCCTAATTGCAATAAAGCCATATCCTAATTTGCTCTTTAATATTAAAAAAGTAACTATAAGCAATATTATCAAAACAAATAGCGCAATAAAATAGAAAAATTTATAGCTTGCATCAACGCTTAAATTAATCATTGGTAAATACATACCTGAATTACCTTCTGTAATATCCAAATTTTGCACAAGAGCTTTAATTGCCTCAGCAACTCCAAGTGTTGCTATTGCAAAGTAGTGTCCAGTTAATCTAAGTATAGGAAGACCTATTAAAAAACCGAAAATACTACCACCAATACCACTTAACAGAAGAGCAAGAAAGAAATTCATATTTAACAGATTCATTAATAGAGCTGTTATATAGGCACCAATTCCAAAAAAAACAACATTACCAAAAGAAGCATACCCTGTGTATCCACCAATAATATTCCACGCACTTGCCATTATTGAGAAAATCAAAATATCTGTAGCAAATCTTAAGATAAAATTATTCATAGTAAAAGGTAAAAACAGTGATATTAAAAATAAAATCCCCAATATAATTATATTTTTTTTCATAGTTTAATTTTTACCTCCTAATATACCTTTTGGCATAAAAATTAGAACTAATACAAGTATTGTGAAACTAATGAGACTTTCATAAGTGGTCCCAAACCAGTCTGTCCCAATTGATTCAATAACCCCAAGAGCAAGTCCTCCTACAATTGGTCCCATCATTGTGCCTAATCCACCAACAATTGTAACAACAAATGATTTTAGTGTAAGATGTCCCCCCATTGATGGGCTAATTGGAAATAGTATTGCCCATAGAGTTCCTGCTGCTGCTGCAAGAGCAGTACCCATTCCAAAAGTTATTGCGTAAATTTTAGATACTTTAACTCCTGCAAGTCTTGCTGCATCAATATCTTGAGAAGTGGCTCTTATTGCCCTGCCAAGACGGGTTTTATTTAAAACAATAAAAAGAATTATACTAATAATAATTGCGAGAAAAAATGCTGCAAGTCTAACATAAGGAATTGTTGCACCTAAAAATTGAAAATTTGCTGCTGCATATGCTACTTTTACTTTTCTAACATCTGATGTCCATGCTATCATAGCAGCATTATTGATAAATATCTCTATACCAAAGGTTAAGATTAAAGTAATGAAAATCTCAGCTTTAATAACTAAATTAATGATATTTTTCTGTATAATGTAGCCTAACAAAAACATTATACCCATAGATATAATCAAACTAACAAAAGGGTCTATTCCTAATAGAGTGAACATCCAGTAAGTTGTATAAGCACCTAACATAATAAAAGCACCATGTGCAATATTAATAATATCCATTACCCCCCAAATAAGAGACATTCCAAGAGCCATTAAAGCATATAGACCACCTTTAAGAATACCATTTATAAGAATTTGTAGAAACATTTTATCCTCTCTTCTATTTTTCTCTAAAATTAAATTGAGAGTAATAAAGTAGCAGGATACCCTGCTACTTTATAAATTTTACCTATTTTTCCATGAAGGCATTGGGTAAACAGGTTTTTTATGTTGATGTGGATAAACTTCGTAAACTTTACCATCCAAAATTTGCAATACAACACTTGTACCTCTTATCTGTCCATTTGGATTAAAAACTATATGGCCATAAATTGTATCAAGGTTTGTTTTTGCAATTTGCTCTCTAACTTTTTCTTTATTAAGGGTACCAGCTTTTTCAATTGCATTTTTTAATACTGCAAGTGCTGCAAAACCTGCTGCATTGTGATAATCAGGTACATAGTTATACTTTGCTTCAAAAGCTTTAACAAATTCAGCTGTATTTTTCATAAGATAACCTGGGAAATTCATCTGATGAGACCATGAAGCAACACCATATAAATAATTTGCGTCTTTTCCAAGAGCTTTTCTAAAATCAGCTTCAGATGGTCCAACTGTTAAACTTATCATTTTAGGAGATACATTTAATTCTTTTGCCTGTTGAACAAAGTTTAAACCTTCTTCTGTATGGCCTGCAACAAGCACAACATCTGGATTTTTGCTTTTGATTTTTGTAAGAAGTGTACTGAAATCTGTCTGGCCTTCTGCATATTTTTCATAAAGAACAACTGAAAAACCGGCTTTTTTGCTTAATTTTAATGTGCCTGATGCAACACTTTTATCAAATTTGTCATCTGCATAAATTATAGCAATTTTACTTGGCTTTGGAGAAACAGTACCCAAATATTCAAGAGTTGATTTAAAATATTCTCCCGCTGATGGAAGTAAACCAAAAATGTATTTATTATGTCTTGCAAATATTTTACCAGATGCGCCACCAGCTTCTATCATTGGTGTTCTATATCTCTGTGCAACAATACTGTCAGGGATAGTGATACCACTACTGTATGGGCCAAGAAGGAAATTAACTTTTTTTTCAGTAATGAGTTTTTCAACTAATTTTGAACTTTCTGTAGCTTCACTTTTGTCATCATAATAAATGATTTTCAACTTGTAAGATTTGCCATTTACCTTAACTCCGCCATTTTTGTTGATCTGCTCAACTGCCATGTTGTATGAATCAACATAGAGTTTACCAGTTCTACTTTTTTTACCAGTAAAAGATATTGCGCAACCTATTTTAATTACGTTTTGCGCTGCTCCAATTAATGGAAAAGAGAAAATTAAAAATACACCACACATTAACAAAAAGAGTTTCTTTTTCATTTCCTAAACCTCCTATTACAAATTTTTTGGGACAGATATAATTCTGCAATTCTTAAGCCAAAATTTAAAAAAAATTTTTATCAACAATCTTTAATAGTTATAAAAATCCCTACTCTTTTATAAAAGAAAACAAAGGTGAAAAACCGCCAGACCAACTATTTTTCGCCTTTTATACAAAACCAAATGTAAAATCCAACAACCATTTTTTTACGAATGTTTTATTTACCATAAAAGCAAACATCTTGGGAGCTTTGGTCCAAAAAATCCTATTCTATGTTGGCTTTATATGAGAAAGAGATGGAGCTGTTCTTGAAATAAAAAACTATAGGGTTTCTCATTAAAAATCTGCTATTTTAAGTGGTTTAGTCAAAAATCTCTTTTCAATAATAACAGTTTGAAATAATTTCAAAAAATTGATTGATTTATTTTTAAAAACAAATTATATAGGTATTTATTTTCAATATTTTAGCAACTTATCCATTTTGAAAAAGTTTAGATTTTACATTGAAATATATTAAAATAGGTGGTTAAATGTATATCTCTTTTTTATGGCATATGCATCAACCTTTTTATAAAGACCTGCTGAAGAATAATTATGTTATGCCATGGACTTTTTTACATGCAATTAAAGATTATTATGATATGATTGAAATAATTGAAGGTTTTGAAAATATTCAACTAAATTTCAACTTTGTTCCATCTTTACTTGAACAGATTGAAGATTATTCAAAGGTCCCCTACTCTGATTATTTTTTGAAAATTTTACAAAAAGATGTGGGATTGCTTTCAGAAAATGAGAAAGATTTTTTACTAAAGCAGCTTTTTTGTGCAAATTATGATAATATGATTAAAAAGTTTCCAAAATACCTTGAATTATACTCTAAAAAGAGAGATAATTCAGTGTTCTCCCTCCAAGACTTTATTGACCTTGAAGTTCTTTACCTATTATCATGGACAGGGTATTATATTAGAAAAAAATCTAATATTGTTCAAAAATTAATCAATAAAGGCAAAAATTTTAATCAATCTGAAAAAATTGAATTAGTTGAAGAATTATTTAGATTTATAGGTGAAATTTTGCCAAAATATAAAAATATGCAGTTAAGTGGCAAAATTGAAATTTCAACATCACCATACTTTCATCCTATTTTACCTTTACTAATAGACCCATCAATTGCTAAAATTGCCATGCCAGATATTCAACTTCCTATAATTGTTGAGAACTTTAAAGATGATGCTTACAATCAAATAAAATTTGGTATGGAGAAGTATAAAGAGATATTTTCTATTTATCCAAATGGGTTTTGGCCATCTGAAGGCTCTGTAAGTGATGATACTCTTTTAATGATAAGTGAGCATAATATAAAATGGGTTGCCACTGATGAGGATATACTATTTTTGTCTAACAAAAATTTAAATAAAAAAGATCTATATTTCCCTTATAACTTTAATGGAGTTAATATTTTTTTCAGAGATAAAGAGCTTTCAAATGCCATAGGATTTATTTATTCAAAATGGGATTATAAAGATGCTGCAAAAGACTTTTATAATAAAATAAAAAAAATTGAATCAGATATTAATGATGAAAATGCTATTATCAGTATTATTCTTGATGGTGAAAATGCATGGGAGTTTTATAGAGATAATGGTGTACCATTTTTAAAAGAGATTTATAGTTTAATTATAGATGACCAAAGCCTGATTATGACAACATATTCAAATTATTTAAATGCTCAAAATAGTGGTAGAGAGCTTACACATATACATCCTGGTTCATGGATAAATGCTAATTATGGCATATGGATTGGACATCCTGAGGAGAATAGAGCATGGGAAATGGTAGCTGATGCAAAAAAAGTGCTTTTTCAGAAAAAAGATTCAGTTTCAGAAGATAGTTTTAAAATGGCATATAAGGAATTGCTAATTGCAGAAGGCTCAGATTGGTTCTGGTGGTATGGAGATGATTTTTATTCTGAAATGAGCGATAAATTTGATTCTCTCTTTAGAAGCCATATTGCAAATGTTTACTCTTTTTTAAATGAAGATGTGCCTTTTAATGTGTTTCAACCAATAAAAAAGTATTTAAAAGCAGAATTTCTTAAAGAGCCTGTTGATATTATTAATCCAGTAATAGATGGTCAGGTAAAGAATTATCTTGAATGGCTATCTGCTGGGATTTTTTATCTTTCTCAAAATAGCTCAACAATGCACTATGGTGATGGATATTTTACAAGATTATATTTTGGTTTTAATAGTGATAACCTTTTTTTACGAATTGATACACGAGGTGATGCAAAAGATACATTAAAAGGTAACTTACTTGAAATTAATTTGGAAAATCATCACTATTATAAAATAATTTACAACTATGATAAAAATAACATTAAATTCTTTGCAAATAGATTAGAAAAACCTCATCACATTGAAGTGGCATGTGATAAAGTTATTGAAATAGCAATTCCATATAATGACATATTAATAAATATGGGTGGAGAGATAAAAATTACTTTAGAGCTAATCAATAATGATAAAATTATTGAAAGAGCACCTTATGAATCTGCTGTAAATATTAAAATACCCAAAAATATCTATCTTGAGTATTGGAGCGTTTAGATTGGAATTACTCTTTGGAATTCATTGCCACCAACCTGTTAATAATTTTCATGAAGTTGTCTTAGAAGCAACAGAAAAATCTTATCTCCCTTTTTTAAACACATTAAAAGACTACAAAAATATAAAAATTAATATTCATTTTAGTGGCTGGCTTTTTAAATGGCTAAAACAATATCATAAATCAACTTTTAACTTATTGAAAAAACTATCTGACAATAACCAGGTAGAATTTTTCACAGCAGGTTTTTATGAACCAATACTTGCTGTGATTCCTGAAAAAGATGCAGAGTTGCAGATTAAAAAGTTGAATAAATTCATTATTGATAATTTTGGTCAAACTCCAAAAGGTTTGTGGCTTACAGAGAGGGTTTGGGAAGATAAGATAATTAAAATCCTTGTGAATTGTGGCATTGAGTATGTAGTAGTTGATGATTATCATTTTTTTGCAGCTGGATTTAGTGAAGATTCATTAAATGGCTACTATGTAACAGAGGATTCTGGAAATAAGCTTTCAATATTTCCTATTAGCCAGAAATTGAGATACTTAATACCGTTTAAGCATATAGATGAGATTAAAGGTTTTTTTCAAAATAGTAAATTTGGTGTACTATTTGATGATGGAGAGAAATTTGGATTATGGCCAAAGACTTATAATTGGGTTTATGAAAATGGATGGCTAAAGGAGTTTTTTTATCTTTTAGATAATAACCAAATAGTCAACACAAAACTTTTTAATGAATATTTTTTGAAAAATAAACCTATAGGCAGGGTATATATACCTGAGGTATCTTACTATGAAATGGGAGAGTGGAGTTACACTACAGAATATATTGAAGAAATCGATAATTTTAAAAATAGATTTAAATTAACTGATAGAGAAAAAAAATATCTCAGAGGTGGGATATGGAAAAATTTTTTAATAAAATATGAAGAAGCAAATAATATTCAGAAAAAAATAATCTATGTTAGTGAAAGAATAAAAAATAAAGCTGTAAATGATAAAGCAACTGATTTTTTGTTACAGGCTCAATGCAACGACTGTTTGTGGCACGGTATTTTTGGAGGTATATACCTACCAAACTTAAGAGATAATGCATACATTGCTTTAAATAAAGCAGAAAATATAATTGGAACCGAAGAAAATGCTGAAGTTTGTGACATTAATAAAGATGGTTTTACTGAATTAATTTTAAAAAATGGCAAAATCTCTGCTACAATTTCATCAAAATTTTCAGGGGCATTGTATGAATTTTCTGATAGATTATCATGTTTTAATATTTTAAACACATTAACCAGAAGAAAAGAGTTTTATCATAACGATATTCTCAATCCAAAATCAAAAAGCAATAATGTTGAAAAAGTGGCAACTATTCATGAGATAGATTTTGAAATTACAGAGGAAATAAAAAAGCATATAGTTTTTGATAGATATTTAAAATACTCATTTATTGATATTTTTGCTGCAAATGGAATTACTCTATTAGATTATAAAATGAATAAATTTCAGATAATATCAGACTTTCATAAAAAAAGTTACAACTTAAAAGAAAAGCAAACTTTTTATTGTAATGGAAGTATCACCCTATTTAACAAAAATTTTCCAATATATGTTGAAAAAAAATACTCACTGGACAATAGTTACCTCAATGTTGAAATTAGCTCTTTTAATAACAGTTTTCTATACTTTGATATTCTGCATATTGTTGAGTTAAATTTTTTCTTTCCAGGTCATAATAGTAAAAGGAGTTTTATTGAGATTAACAATAAAATTTTTAAAATTAATGAAGATTTTGAAAGCAACATAGTAACAGAATTTAAAATATTTGATGAAGTTATCAAAGGCACTTTAATTGTAAAATCTAATAAAGATTTTAGGCTTTTTTCATTCCCTTTTTACTCTGTTTCTAAAAGTGAAAAAGCTTACGACACTATTTATCAAGGCTCCACTTTTGCACTTATTTTCCCATTTGATTCTAAATATGGAGAATCAAAAAATTTTAAAATTACACTTGGTATAGAGCATGAGGAGAATTAATGAGAGCAGTTTTTGTATCATCTGAGGTCTATCCTTTTTCAAAAACAGGCGGTCTTGCAGACGTTGCTATTTCACTTCCAGCCACTCTTAATAAAAAAGGGGTAAATACCATAATTGTAACTCCACTTTACTCAGATATTAACAGAGAAAAATTTAAAATTGTTTCTACAAACAAATCATTTAAAGTTTTTATAAATTTTGCAAATGAGCACATTGAAATATTTGAAACAACATTTAAAAATATAAAAATTTACTTTCTCCATAATAAAAACTACTTTAACACAGACAAATATTATGAAGGTGAAAATTCTGGAATAAGATTTAGCCTACTTTGCTATGGAGCTCTTGAACTGTGCAAATCTCTACATTTTCAACCTGATATTTTTCATCTAAATGACTGGCAGACTTCACTTGTATCAGTGTTGTTAAAAACCAATTACAGTACTGACAATTTTTTTCAAAAAACTCAAACGTTACTCACAATTCACAACTTAGCTTATCAAGGTTTTTTTCCACCTGATATATTAAACAGAATAGGGATTCCTTTTCAGGTTTTTCATATAGATGCTCTTGAATTTTATGGACAGGTAAATTTTCTTAAAGGTGGTATAGTTTTTTCTGATTTTTTAAATACTGTATCTCCCACCTATGCAAAAGAAATTTTAACATTTGAGGCAGGAAGAGGCCTTGATGGGGTATTACTAAAAAGAAAAGAATCTCTATACGGTATATTAAATGGGATAGATTACGAAATTTATAATCCTGAAACTGATACTTTCCTATTTGCAAATTATTCTTTAGATTCCATTGAAAAAAAAGTGTTAAATAAAGTAGAGTTACAAAAAAAATTAAAATTAGGTACAGATAAAGATAAAGTAATTTTTGCTTTTATTGGCAGATTAACTGAGCAGAAAGGGATAGAGCTTGTTCTAAATGTTATGGAAAATCTTAAATATATTAACGCTCAAATGGTTCTATTAGGTGAAGGTGATGGTCTATATAAAGTTCAATTGAAAAAAATGATGAGTAAATATCCAAATAAAATATCTGTTTCATTCTCTTTTAATGAAAAATTAGCACGGCAGATTTATGCTGGAGCAGATTTTTTTCTAATGCCATCTCTCTTTGAGCCATGCGGAATTAGCCAGCTAATCAGTATGCGTTATGGCACCATACCTATTGTAAGAGCAGTTGGAGGATTAAAAGATAGTGTTGATAACAACACAGGTTTTATATTTAAAAACTTTTCAAAAGATGAATTTTTTGATATGATGTTAAAATCTATGGAAATTTATTATACAGATAAGGGTAAAATTATTGAAATGAAAAAAAATTGTATGAGTAAGAATTTTAGCTGGGAGAAATCAGCTGAAAAATATATTGAAATATACAATAAAATGATAAAAAATAGGAGGAAATTGTATGGGTAAATTTGTAGTGGAACCATCAAAAAGGATTAAAACCTTGCCACCATACCTTTTTGCAAAAATTGATGAAATGAAAGAGGAAGTAAAAAAGAGAGGTGTTGATATTATTGACCTTGGAGTTGGTGACCCTGACCTTCCCACTCCAAAGCACATTATTGAAAGGTTAAAAAAAGCAGCTGAAGACCCTGCAAATCACAAATATCCCTCTTATGTTGGAATGCTTTCTTTTAGGCAGGCTGTTGCAGATTTTTACAAAAAAAGATTTAATGTTTCACTTAATCCAGAATCTGAAATTATCTCATTAATTGGCTCCAAAGAAGGAATTGCACATTTTCCATATGCGTTCATTGATGAAGGTGATTATGCTCTTGTACCTGAGCCCGGATACCCTGTATATGCAATTGCCACAAGATTTGCTGGTGGAGAAGTTTATTATATGCCATTACTTGAAAAGAACAACTTTTTACCAGATTTAGATACAATTCCTGAAGATATTGCAAAAAAAGCAAAAATAATGTTTATAAATTATCCAAACAATCCTACTGGTGCTGTTGCAACAAAGGAATTTTTTGAAAAAGCTATTGAATTTGCAAATAAATACAATGTAATTATTCTTCATGATGCAGCATATACTGAGATGTATTATGATGGTCAGGCTCCTCTTTCTTTTCTTGAAATAGATGGAGCAATGGAAGTGGGAGTTGAGTTACATTCTCTATCTAAAACTTACAACATGACAGGTTGGAGAATAGGCTGGGCAGCAGGAAATGCAGAAATTGTTGGAGCACTTGGAAAAATCAAAACAAATATAGACTCAGGAGCTTTTCAGGCAATTCAGGAAGCTGCTATTGAAGCATTATCAAGTTCACAACAATGTGTTAAAGATATGCAAAAAATTTATCAGGAAAGAAGAGATGTTCTAATTAATGGATTAAAGGAAGTTGGATTCAATGTTAACTCACCTGTAGCTACATTTTATGTATGGATTAAAGTGCCAGAAGGTTATACTTCAGCTGATTTTACAGCATTGCTCCTTTCAGAGACAGGTATTGTTACAACTCCTGGTAACGGTTTTGGCCCATCAGGTGAAGGCTATATTAGAATGGCTCTTACTGTTGATAAACATAGATTAAATGAAGCAGTAAACAGAATTAAAGATATCAAAGAGAAAATATTTAAATGATATTATGTTTTGACATAGGTGCCACAGGTATAAAGACAGGTATATTTAACAATAACAGCGGTACATTTTTTGAAGAAAAAGAGTTTAAAACTGTTAAAAACTTTAATAGTTTTGTAACATTAATAAATCAGATAATTTCTGATTACAGAACGCTCTTTGATTTTAAAAACATCGCAATAGGTTTTCCTGGAATTATAAAAGATAGGGGAGAGATTATTTTCTCTCCCAATTTACCATTCCTGATAAATGCAAATATTTTTGAAATAATTGAAAATAGTAATAAATTTTTTATCAAATTTGAAAATGATGCAAATTGTGCTGCTCTTGGTGCAAAAACTGTTTTTAAAAAAAAGGATATAGTTGCTATTACACTTGGCACAGGAATTGGCGGTGGAGTTATATTAAATGGCAAATTAGTAAAAAATAGCAGAAAAACAGGCTTTGAGTTTGGCCATATTACTGTAAAAGAAAATGGTGCAATTTGTGGTTGTGGCAAGGAAGGATGCCTTGAAGCATATTCATCTGCAACTGGTATGATTAAAAATTTTAATAAATTATGCTCTAAATCAGTAGAAAATTTTGAGGAGCTATTTAAAATCAGCCAAAATCAGTTAAAAGCAAGAGAGGTTATAAATAAAGGATTCTTTTATCTTGGGATTGGTTCATCAATAATTGCAAATATCTTTGCTCCAGAGTTAATGGTTTTTACTGGTGGCATTGCTAAAAAGTTTACTTATTTCAAAGATGTTTTTGAAGAAAGTTTCCATAAATATACTCTGCCATTTATTAAAGAAAAAATGGAGATTTCTATTTATAATGAAAATAATATAGGATTATTAGGTGCAGCAACTTTATTTTTATAAAATCGTTATTTTTTTAATTGGCCTCTGCATTGGCAGTTTTATAAATGTGTGCATATACAGGTTGCCTATTGAAAAGTCCATTGTATCACCACCTTCATTTTGCCCAAAATGCAAGAAAAAAATTAAATGGTACCACAATATCCCTTTATTCAGCTATATTATTTTAAATGGCAAATGTGCATATTGTGGAGAAAAAATATCTATACGTTATCCTTTAATTGAATTATTAACAGGATTGTTTTTTTTTATAAATTTTAATTTGTTTGGATTTTCAGTAAACTTTTTTGCTTACACAATTTTTATTCTATTACTGATTGTAGCAACTTTCGTTGATTTGGAGCATATGATAATTCCTGATGAGATAAGTATTGGTGGCACATTTGTGGGATTTATTTTTTCATTTATTAGAGCTGATATAACCTGGTTGCAATCAATTATTGGTATTATTTTAGGTGGTGGCATTTTACTTCTGATTATTAAAGGATATTTCCTGCTAACCAAAAAAGAAGGAATGGGTGGCGGTGATGTTAAATTACTTGCAATGATAGGAGCATTTTTAGGTTATAAATCTCTTCTCTTTATAATCTTTTCAAGTTCTTTACTTGGTACCATTATAGGCATTCCACTTATAATGGCTAAAAAAGATAAATCATCTCTTGCCATTCCATTTGGCCCTTTTTTATCACTTGGTGCAGTAATTTACATATATTTCGGAGAGAAAATTATTAATTGGTATTTTCATTATATGGGGATATTATGATAAAATATCTTCACTTTTTCAAATGAAAATGATAATAACACTTCATGAAAAAAATTATATTAATTTTTCTACTAATTATAACTTCTATTTACCCATCGTGTAACAATAAGAACAAACAAGAGCGTTTAAGCAAATTTGAGTTTTATACTGTTAAAAGAGGTGATATTCAAGATATTATAAAGTTAACTGGTGTTATAAAGCCAGAGATAGGCGCTGAAATCAAGGTTGGCTCAAGAATTTCAGGGAAAGTTGAGAAACTTTTTGTAAAAGTTGGCGATTATGTAAAAAAAGGTGATCTTATTGCAATTATAGAGCATAAAGATTTAAAACTCCAGATTGAAAAGTTAAATGCTGACAAATTATACCTTTTTACAGAACTTCAAAATATAAAAAAGGAGTATCCATTAAAAATCAAATCAAAACAATTGCAGATAAAAAAACTTAAAACTGATTTAAAATTTTCAGAAAAAGAATTAAAAAGAAACCTATCACTACTGAAGGAAAATATGGTATCAAAGCAAAATATTGATAATCTAAAAAAAGTAGTTGATTCTTTAAAGTATAGCATTTACTCAGAGAAAGAAAATTTAAAATTATTGAAAAGAGAGTTTTCAGACCAGAAAAATATTATTAAAACTAAAATTTTACAGGTTGAAAAACAGATAGCAATTGCCAAGATAGATTATAATTATGCGTTCATTAAAGCACCAATATCAGGGACAATATCTGCTGTATCAACTCAAGAGGGAGAGACAGTTGCTGCAAGTTTTAATTCACCGGTTTTTGTTAATATTATTGATTTAACAAGGCTTGAAGTTGTTGCTTATGTTGATGAAACTGATATTGGTAAAATAAATTTAAATCAGAAGGTTAGGTTTTATGTTGAAGCTTTTCCAGACAAAATTTTAACAGGTAAAATAAAAAAAATTTATCCAAAAGCCCAGGTTGTCAACAATGTTGTAACATACAAAATAGAGATTAACATTAATAATAGCAAGTTTAAAAAATTATTAAAACCTGAAATGACAGCTTATATTGATATTATTTTATCTGAAAAGCATAATGTTATAGTTGTCCCACTTAAATGTGTAAAACTTATAGGTACAAAAAATTATGTTTTTTTAAAAAAAGTGGAAAATATAAAAAAAGTAGCTGTTAAATTAGGAATTGTAAATAATGGCCGTGCAGAGATTTTATCTGGCATTAAAGAAGGAGATAAAATTTTATCAAAAGGTTTTAAAAATGTACATAGCTTTTGAAGGTATTGAAGGTAGTGGCAAAAGTGTCCAGATAAAGTTACTTGAAGAATTTTTTAAAAGTAAGAAGGTGAGCTATTTAATTACCAGAGAGCCAGGTTCCACTGAAATTGGCAAAAATATCAGAAAAATCTTATTAAATGAAAATTTTGCTAATATGGAAATTTTTACAGAAGTATTTCTATATCTTGCTGATAGATGTGAGCATTTTAGCAAAATTATCAAACCAAACTTAGAAAATTTTGATATTATTTTAAGTGATAGAAGTTATTTTTCAACTATTGTTTACCAGGGCTTTGGTAGAGGTGTTGATATAGAGCTTCTGAAAAAGTTAAATAAAATAGCAATGGACAGTATTGAGATTGATTATGTGTTTTTATTTGATCTCCCTGTAGAAGTTGGAATTAAACGAGCGCTTATGAGAAACGAGGAAATTGTTAACAATGAGTCAAGGTTTGAGAAAGAGAGATTAGAGTTTCATAAAAAGATAAGAGATGGTTACTTACATTTTGCTAAAAATGAGAAAAACTGGTTTATTATAGATGGGACAAAATCAATAACTTCAATAAACAATCAATTAAAAGAAATATTTTCAAAATGGATTTAGAAAAGATTTTTGAAATTTTAATAGAGCAGGAAAAGTTACCACAATCTATATTAATTGAAAGTAGGGATATTGAAAGTGCCTATAATTCCGCTATATTTCTCGCTTCAAAAATATTAAATCAGAAAGGATTATTAGAAGAGCATCCTGATATTTTTTTAATTAAACCTGAAAATGTTATTAAAATTTCTGAAATCAAAGCATTGCAAGATTTTTGCTATTTAACTCCTCAAACAGGTGACAAAAAGGTTGTAATTATCCATGAAGCTAACAAATTTACAAATGAAGCAGCAAATTCCATTTTAAAAATTCTTGAAGAGCCTGTGCAAAAAAGATTCTTTATTTTAACAGTAAAAAATAAAAATCAACTTTTGCCAACAATTCTTTCAAGGTGCCAATGTTTTAATAAAAGGCCAGAAAAAGATGAGCTGCAGTTAATCAAAGATTGTATTTCTATTGAAATTTTTGAAAAAGCAACTAAATTTTTCAAAGGGATTTTCTATCAAAATTCAGCTTTTTATGATATTTTAAAAGAAATTGAGCTCTATTATGAACAATTTAATAATATAGAGGAGTTTTTAAATTTTTTAATTTTAATAAATAATTCACTTATAGAGCAGGAAAAAGAGGAATTTATAAAATTTAGAGTGAATTTAATAAACTATTTTTTTGAATTATTTAATTTAATTAGAGTAAACATTAATTATAAAAATATTTTAACACTGGTGGCAATTTACTTAAAAAAGAAAAATTTCATTAAAGGAGAAGGTAAAATTGAGTAATGAAAAGATATGTTACATAACCTTTAGAAGAGCAGATACACCAAAACCATTTCTATACAATTTAGAAGAGGAGATACATGCCAATGATCTTGTTGTTGCAGAAGGTGATAGAGGAGTTAACATTGCAAAGGTTATAAAAGTTGTGAATAAGGATAATGTTCATCCTGATATTTCCAAAAATATTAAGACAATTATTAGAAAAGCTACAGAGGAAGACAAAAAGCAGTATCAACAAAATAAAAAAGATGCTATTAGAGCTAAGGCTATTTGCCTTGAAAAGATTGCAAAACATAAGTTATTGATGAAGTTAATAAAAGCAGAATATATGCTTGATAAAAAAAAATTAGTTTTTTATTTTACTGCTGATGGAAGAATTGATTTTAGAGAACTGGTAAAGGATCTTGCAAAAGAATTTAAAGTAAGAATAGAGATGCGTCAGATTGGTGTTAGAGATGAAAGCAAAATGATAGGATGCATTGGAAACTGCGGAATGGAAGCATGCTGTGCAAGATTTTTATATTCATTTCAACCTATATCTGTAAAAACAGCCAAAGATCAAAATATAGTTTTAAATCCTTCTAAAATTTCTGGTGTTTGCGGCAGGTTAATGTGTTGCCTTGCTTTTGAGCATGAATTATATCTCGAAAAAATAGAAGAGAGCAAAGTGGATCTTTCTAAATTTGAAGAAGAAGTTAGTGAAGATGAATTAAAAAAACTGGAAGATTAATGGATTTAATAGGTTCTGTAATTCATAATTTATTAAAAAAAAATGGTAAAGAGGAAATCTTCTATGAAGGAATTTTAAAGATAAAATGGGAAGAAATTGTTGGCAAAACACTTGCAGATGAATCCAGCCCAGAATCAATTAAAAATGGTATATTGTTTATTTCGTGTAAAAATCCTGCTTTTAAGCAAGAAATATTTTTTCTAAAAAACAGAATTATTGAAAGAATAAATAACTTAGTGCCATTTAAAATAATTGACATAAAGGTTATTTTTAAGAGAAAGTAAAATGAATGAATATATAACAGCAGCTATTCTTTCTGGTGGCAAATCTACAAGGATGGGGAGAGATAAATCATTTGCCACTCTGAATAATATGCCAATAATAGAGCATGTTATTGTAAAATTAAAAAAGATATTCAAAAAAATTGTAATTAGCTCAGATAATCACAGGTATTATGCTCACTACAATTTTCCTGTTATAACGGATATTTACAAAAACAAAGATTCTATTGGGGGAATATATTCTGTGTTAAAAAATATAGATACAGAATATGCTTTTATTACAGCATGTGACATGCCATTTATTGAAGAAAATGCAATTAAACTTCTTCTTGAGAATATAGATGATAATGATTTAATAATGCCAAAAATCAAAGGTAAATATCAACCATTATTTGCCATTTATTCAAAGAGATGTATAGAGCCTCTTGAGGAACTTATTCTAAAAGATAAATTGAAAATCAGCTTTCTTCTTCCTGAAGTTAAAAGCAAAATTATATCTGAAGATAAATTTACAGATATTTGCAATATTAATAAAAATTTTTTCAATATTAATAGTGAAAGGGATTATGAAAAAGCAATTAATGATAACTTTAAAGAAACTCCTTTAATTGGTATTGTTGCGTTACATTCAAATTCTGGAAAAACAACTTTAATTAAAAATCTAATACCTCTTTTTAAAAAAGAAAATTATAAAGTAGGAATAATAAAAAATACATATCATAAATTGGAGATTGATAAAAAAGGGAAGGATAGCTATACCTTTTTTGAAAAAGGAGCAGATGGTGTTGTAATAAATAGTAATAATGAGATTGTAATTAGAAAACGTAAAGATAGCAAGATGCCATTAAAATATATTCGTGATAACTATTTAGATGATATGGATATAATAATAGTAGAAGGACATAAAACAGGAAATTTCCCTAAAATAGAATTAATTTTAGAGAATCAGGAAAAATTTCTATTTGAAGAAGATGAAAATGTAATAGCAATTGTATCAGATAAATATATAGACACTTCAATACCATTGTTTAAATTTGGTGAATATAATAAAATTTTTAAATTTATCAAAGCAAACTATCTTTAACAATTAAAAAGTTTTAATCAAAAGATTTTTCTTGACAAATTTTATTTTTTTGCTATATTAATATTAGCACTCTTTATTGATGAGTGCTAATAACCTCCTGGAGGATTAAAAATGAAAAAGTTTAATTTACCTGTTTTAAAAAATGATATTAGTTCATATATATCAAAAATAGAAAAATTTCCAACATTAAGTGCAGAGGAAGAATATGAACTTATTAAAAAGTATCATAATGAAGGGGATATTGAAGCAGCTCAAAAGTTGGTTATTAGCAATTTAAGATTTGTTGTTAAAGTAGCAAATGAATATAAAAAATTTGGTTTTCCATTAACAGACCTTATTCAAGAAGGAAATCTTGGACTTATGAAAGCTATTAAAAATTACGATCCTGATAAAGGATGTAAAAAATTTATCTCTTATGCAGTATGGTGGATTAGAGCTCAGATACATGAATTTATTATGAAAAGCTGGAGTATGGTTAAAATCGGCACAACTCAATTACAGAAAAAGTTATTTTACAAATTTTCCAATCTTGACAAAGATTTGGAAGAAAATGGTGTTTTTGCAAAACAGCTTGCAGATGAATTTCATGTAACAGAGGATAAAATTATAGAAATTAAAAATAGATTTGAAAATAGTGATGTATCTCTTGATACTAAAATAAAAGATGAAGAAGGAAGTACCTTTATTAACCTTGTTCCATCACATTATCAATCTCCTGATGAATTTGCAATTGAAAATGAAAAGGAAGATATACTCCATGATAAATTATATGAAGCTCTTAAGGTTTTAAATGAAAGAGAAAAATATATAATTCTCAATAGGTATCTATCTGATGAGCCAAAAACTTTACAAGAAATAGGTGATGAATTTAATATTACAAGAGAGCGAGTTAGACAGATAGAGAAAAGAGCTCTTGGAAAAATGAAAAAAGTTTTACCAGAAGAGCTTAAATATCTTGCAGCTTAAAAAATATTTTATTTAAAATTGGAAGCACAGAGATAATCTCTGTGCTTTTTTTATTATTATGCTAAAAAAAATAGGTTTTTTAATAAATAAAAACAATATAAATTTTTTACCATTTATTTTAAAAAACAGGGAAAAGGTCTGGATAGAAATAGGTTCTGGCAATGGAGAATATATAACTTCAATTGCAAAAAGATTTAATAATATCTTTTTTATAGCAATTGAAGTAAAATTTAAAAGAATTTTTAAAACATTAAAAAAGATAAAAAGAAACAACTTGGAAAATGTTCTTGTAGTGCATGGAGATGCTGCTATTTTTATTGAGTTTTTTTTAAATAACCATTCAGTTGAAAGTTTTATTATTAATTTCCCTGACCCCTGGTTTAAAAAACGCCATAAAAAAAGAAGACTAATAAACAAAGATTTTTACTCTCTTCTTGCAGAAAAGTTAATCTCATCTGGAACAATTTATATAGCAACAGATTATAAAGAATACGCTCAAATTATATTAAATGAAGCCAATGAAACAGGGTTGTTTCAAAATACCAAATTTAGCAAAAAATGGTTATTTAACGATATTTTCACAAAGTATGAGAAGAATTTTTTAGAAAAAGGAGAAAAAATTTTTTATATGGTTTTAAAAAAGATTAATCTATAAATTTGGCTTTTTTCATTGCTTCTCTAAGAACATTTGCAGGTATTTTCTTTTTTATTACCAACTTAACTTTAGTTTTATCCTTATCACCCATTCTTATTGATAAATACTCCTCTGGTAATTCTGAAGCTATTAAATACATTGCTTTATTTTTAAAAAAATCTGGCTCAGACATAGCTCCAAGCTCTTTTATCTTTCCACTTCTATCAAGCACACCATACAGGGAATAAAGTATATTTTCAAAATCTTCCTGAGAAGATACATCAGTAATTTTAAAATCTTTATTTATTTTAATTTCACGTTGTTTAAAATATTCCTTTGTGTCTTTCCTTGCTTTTTTTATACAATCCTCTTTTTCACAAAAATACTTTTCTGTGTAAATATCAAAATTTATTTCCCCTTCTGATGTTCCGCAATAATCACAAATTTTTAACATTTTTCTCCCCTAAATAACAGGAGCACCTTTAATTCAGGTGCTCCATTATAAAAATTTAAAATTCATAAGAAAGTGTAATACCTATAACATGCGCAATTGTTGACCACTTTCCTTTAAGCTCTGTTCCTGTTTGCTCGTCTACAAGATGGCTTTCATGTTGTTTGAAAAAGGCTATTAAATATGCTGCATCTATATTGAAGTGTTTATATTTGTACCCAACACCAACTGTTGCATCATTTCTATCAGAACAAGCAAGCTCAGGTCCCCTTGTTGCATCAGGTGTTGGTGATTCATCATGCATATAACCAAATCTAAATGACCAATTATTAATTTGATATTGTGCCCCAAATCTTACAGAGAGAACATCATTCCAATTTTTTGGAACTGATTTTTTATATGGAAGTTTTGAAAACGTAACTGTAAGATCTTTGTAATCTGACCAACCTGTCCAGTATAAATCAAATGAAAAAGTCCAATGTTTAAAAGATTTATTCACTATACCTATTGCAGCATAATCAGGTAATTTAATTGAAGCTTTTATTTTTGATTTTTGCAGGAGAGGTACTGCTGATAACTGAGGAATACCAACCTCTGCTCCAAGATTAGCAATACCTGGCATATATGTGTAGGTTGCATGACCTTCAAAATCAAGGTCTATTTCACTTCTATAAATTGCTCCAAATTGCCATTCATCATTGGGTTTAAAAAGAATTCCTATGTTAAATCCCCATCCTCGTCCACTTGAGCCAGTATCTCCATGTAACTTCACATCAACATCGTAATTTCTATCATACAATCTATTGTAAAGGCTTAGCTGGCTTGCTGGTGTTAAAGTAAAACCAAGAGCTTTTTGAATATTAGGGTCAAAAGCTAAAAAAGGATAGCTTGTAGAATTTTTAATTGTAACAGTACTGTAAACATAGTTAATCCCAAGAGCTACAGTTAATTTATCTGAAACTTTATATGCAACTGTTGGATTAAAATCATAAGTTTTTAAATCTGTTTTATCTGCAAAGTATCTTCCTATCCATGTATGAGTCCAATCAGTTGCAGTTCCAAAAGGAGCAAAAAATGCAAAACCAACAGTAAATTTGTCATTTATTTTATATGTGAAATACATACTTGGAATTTGTGCCCATCTCCAATCTTCTTCTTTTGTATCACTTGTAAGTCTTGTTATCCCGTATTTATCTACAATTTCTGGTGAATGTAACCTTGGATGAAATACACCAAAAGCATAAGTTGTGGCAAAATTAAACTTACCTTTAAGTTGAGTTATTCCAGCAGGGTTGTAATATAAAGCTGTGGGATCATCTGCCAGACCAACAAAAGCACCACCCATACCCATTGCTTTCATACCTTGTTCAACATTAACATGAAATCCAGCTGCAAAAGTTAAGGAAGTAAAAATTAGTAGAAAAAATAGCATAAAGAGAATTTTTTTAAAATAATTCATAATAGCCTCCTCAGGTTTTATTTATTAAAAAAATTTATAATTTGATCTTCCATGGTATCTCTTGCTTTATCTATAAACTCCTGATCAAATGAAATTCCATACTTTTCAGATGCATTTTCAGTTGAAAGTAGAAAAGCATGTGGTACATAATAAGGGATACCATCTACCACACCACCATATTGATACCAGCCAGCATCACTGCTAACTGAGTCAATATTAGTATAGGTAACATCAGTTGCTGTTGGGTACCCGATAATATTTGCAAAAATTGCATTTGATGTGTTTGGAACTATATTGTCACCATAAGCTGAAATAACCATTGTTTTATCTTTTAATGCTGATGTGACATTGTATAATGGATCAGCTGGATCAAGAATTAGATGGAGGATTCCTAAAAATACATAATATTCTGCTGTTCCTTTCTTAAGACCTAATGCTTCCAAACTTTTTTGTAAATCACCTATTGTAGTACCATCAAGAATAACTGCTAAATCTGCTCCACCAACAGTAAGGGCAACTTTTGTAAGGTCTTTAATATTGTAAGATGCAAATATGGAGCCAGTAATGGAGCCTAATGAAAGAGATAGAAAATAAACTTTGCTAACTTTATCAGGTACATTATCACCATTTAAATCAAATTTACCTGCTTCAAGATCTTTTAAAAGAAGTGTCAAATCAAAAACAGCTTGATATATATTAATTCTATCTTCAACAAGATTTGGTGTTAGAAAACATTCTCCTGATTCAACTTTACCATCATGATTACAATCGAGGGCTGTATTGTTATAATCAACTCTTTCACCATGCAGTGGTAAATCCATTGAAATTATTGGGTATCCTGCAGGTAAAAATTTCTTTGCAAGAGCAAGAGCATCTGTTTTGCTTCTTCCAAAACCGTGTTGAAATATGATAACTTTATCAGTAACACCATTTGGTAAAATAATAGTTGGAACTTTCTCTGGTGTTGGAGTGGTTGTTAATGAAGTAATATCATATGTAGTGAATGAAGTTTCTAAGTAGTTAAAACTACCATAATTTACAGCCTTATTACTGTCAACTGTTGATGGGAGAAGCTTTGTTGCAGCTAAAATTGATTGAAATTCCTCTGTAATATTTGAATAAGGTAGAAAATCAGTTGAACTAAGTGGGATTCCTGCTTTAAGCTTTGCAAAAGCACTTAATTTTAAAGTCTTATCTGCTGTTGTAAAGGTAAACATTCCAAGTAGATCATCACAATGAAGACCTAATCTATCAATCAGTAAGTTATATTGAGTTCTAATTAAAAATTCCATTGCGGGATCATGCCCAACAAGCTCTCCACTGACAGTTTTCACTCCTTTTGTTATTAACACAGCATACTGTGCATCACTAAGCAGAGGCTTTTTAGCAATAACTTTTATAATATTACCATCCTGAGTTATTATTAGATTATTGGGACCTGCTACAATTGATGGCGCTGGATTTATTGAAGGAGATGTTGATACATTCACCATAAATGGAATTAAAAATATATTTTGATAGAGTGATGAAATATCAAGCTTAGTATCATTATTTAAAGGAATGGTTAAAAATGTATTTGCTGGTAAACCTTTGATTTTTAATAGGTTAATAGCCTGGTAAAGCATCTGAACATCTGCTGGCTCAGAACCAGTAATAGGTAGCTGAATTGCTGAACCATCTTCATTTAAAATAGCTGAATTAATATCATTTGGCAAAGGTATTGGCAAACCTAAAAAGCTGTTTGCTGGGTCAAGAACAATCCTCGTGGGTAATGTGTTGTAATTAACACCTGCATAACTTAGTGAAACAGATAATAAAAAAATAATAGTTAGAAGAAATCTTTTCATTTTTCACTCCTTTTTAATGAATTATGATTCAATTATTTCAATATTAATATATTTTAATATCTTTGTCAAACAATATTTTACTAACAACCATTTCCTTCTGTTATTTGAGGATATTTTCCATTGATTTAATAAATTAAAACCTCATTCAATTAACATTTATTAATATACATTACATATAAGGTAGAAAAATTCAACTTTAAATTTTTAAAGAGTTAAGCAAACTTCATATTTGATTTTAAATAAAAAATAGTGTAATATTAATAGACATTATTAAAAATAGAGAGGTAGATTTATGAAAGGTATTATCTTGGCAGGTGGATCAGGCACAAGGCTTTTCCCTGTAACTAAAGTTATTTGCAAGCAACTTCTTCCAATTTATGATAAACCTATGATATATTATCCTCTATCAGTTCTTATGCTTGCAAAAATTAGAGATATATTAATAATCTCAACTCCCACAGACCTTCCAAAATTTCAAAATCTTTTTGGAGATGGTAAAAAACTTGGTTTAAATATTTCATATAAAGAGCAAAAAGAACCAAGAGGCATTGCAGAAGCATTCATTATTGGCAGAGAATTTATTGGAAATGATTCTGTTTCCCTTATACTTGGAGACAATATCTTCTATGGTCATGGTTTTGGAAGAGATTTAAATGAAGTAAAAGAGGAAGTGGAAAATAATGGTGGTGCATATATATTTGGCTACTATGTAAAAGATCCAGAAAGGTATGGTATTGCAGAGTTTGATGAAAATGGTAATGTAATTAAAGTTGTTGAAAAGCCTAAAAATCCCAGATCAAATTATGCAATTACAGGACTCTATTTTTATGATAATAATGTTGTGGAAATAGCAAAAAATATAAAACCTTCCTGGAGAAATGAGCTTGAAATTACTGATGTAAATGCTGAATATTTAAAAGAAAACAAATTAAAGCTTAAACTTTTAAAAAGAGGCTTTGCATGGCTTGACACTGGCACACATGATAGTCTTATTGATGCAAGCAATTTCATTGAAACAATTGAAAAAAGACAGGGATTGAAAATTGCATGTATTGAAGAGATAGCATATGAAAATGGCTGGATTTCTAAAAGTGAATTAATTGAAATTGCAAAAGAGTATAAAAAAAGTGGATATGGTGACTATCTGCTAAATATTGTTTAAATTTTTTGGAGGCTAATATGAAAGAAAAGATCCTTGTAACAGGTGGAGCTGGATATATTGGGTCTCATGTTGTAAAATTACTTGGCAAAAAGGGGTATAATCTATTAATACTTGACAACTTATCAACTGGCCATGATGATTCTGTCCTTTATGGAGAATTAATTGTAGGTGATTTAAATGATACAGAACTTATAGAGCAAATATTAAAAGATAACAAAATAACTGCTGTAATGCATTTTGCAGCATTTATTCAGGTTGGAGAATCTGTTGAAAATCCACTTAGATATTATAAAAACAATACCTGCAATGCTCTTAATCTCCTTATTCAATTAAGAAAACATGGAGTTAATAATTTTATATTTTCATCAACTGCTGCTGTGTATGGTATTCCAGCAAAAATTCCTGTGAAGGAAGATTCTCCATTACAACCAATTAATCCTTACGGTGAATCAAAAGTATGTGTTGAAAAATTTTTAAAAGATCTATCATATGCTGAAAATGAATTTAATTACATTTCATTGAGATATTTTAATGTTGCTGGTGCTGACCCAGAGGGAGAGCTTGGACAAAGATACAAAGAAGCAACTCATCTTATTACAAGGTGTTTAAAAACAGCTAAAGGTGAATTTGAAAAGCTTGAAATCTATGGCACAGATTATAACACACCAGACGGTACTTGTATTAGAGATTATATTCATGTTAATGACCTTGGCGCAGCACATATTGATGCACTTGAGTATCTGCTCAATAATGGAAAAAGCGATATATTTAACCTTGGCTATGGACATGGTTATTCAGTTAGAGAAGTTGTAAATATGGCTAAAAAGGTTACTGGCATTGATTTTCCGGTTAAAGAAGTTGGCAGGCGTGAAGGAGATCCACCTGCACTAACTGCAGATTCTACAAAAATAAGAGAAACATTAAAATGGAAACCAATGTATGATAATCTCGAATTTATTATTAAAACAGCATGGGAATGGGAGAAGAAAATATAGTTTTTTTATGAAAAATATCAGAGATAAAATAGAATCCAAAAAACTTGATATACTTTTCAGCAAAAGTTTAATCAGTAATACTGCTGTAATTTTAGGAAGCCTGCTGGTTGTTCTTGTATTGTGGAATTATATTAAGAATAAAAATTTGATTACTGTCTGGCTTGTATTGATGATTGTTCTTGCAGTAATAAGAGTGTTCTATGTTTTTAAATTAAAAAATAAAAATCAAAAACTATTGAGAAAATATTACCTCATTGTAACAACTTTATTAGGTATTGGCTGGGCAGTTATCCCTCTTTTTCCATATAAACAATTTATGTTTTTCCCTATTATTGCAAATGTTTTTATAATGTTTACCCTTATTACCCTTGGAATACAGGCATTATTTTATGATAAAACCATACTTGTAACTTATATTACACCTATGCCCTTAACTCTTGCTTATAAAGTAATTATATCTGGTGAAAGTAATGGCGTATTCATTGCCATTGCAATATTTTTTTTCTTATCAATTCTATTCTTCTATGCTTTTAAGCAACACAATGATTTTGTAAAATTACTTCAATTGCAAATAGAAAATGAAAACTTACTTGAAAAAGAGAAAGAAGCCAAATTAAAAGCAGAGGAATCAAGTAAGGCAAAAAGCCAATTTCTTGCAACAATCAGTCATGAAATAAGGACACCAATGAATGCTATTTTAGGATTTATTGATATTCTTTACAATACAGAGGATAGAGACAAGCAAAAAGAGTATCTTGATATAATCAAATCTTCATCAAACAATTTATTATCTATTTTAAATGATATTTTAGACATATCTAAAATAGAATCTGAAGATCTGGCTTTTGAAGAAAGACCTTTTAATTTAATGCATGTTATAGAGAATACCATTGAATCTTTTCATGAAGCTTCTTCAAAAAAGAAATTGATACTTGAGCACAGCATTGATAAAAAATTAAATAAATATTATATAGGCGACCCGTCAAAAATTCAGCAGGTAATTTCAAATCTTTTAGACAATGCAATAAAATTTACAGAAAAAGGTAAAATTGGCATCAAAGCCAATGTTTTATCTTTAAAAAATAACATTGAAACAGTTGAAATTATAATTTATGATACTGGAATAGGAATTGCTGAAAATATGTATGAAAAAATATTTGAACCTTTCACACAGGTAGACTCTTCTGTTACAAGAAAATTTGGTGGCACAGGTGTTGGGCTTGCTATTGTAGATAAAATAGTAAAACATTACAATGGTACTATTGAGATAGAGAGCACTCTTGGTTCAGGAAGCAAATTTATAATAAAACTGCCTCTTCAAGTTGCAAAAGAGGATGAATTTCCATTGGAAGATTATTCAGACTACAACAAATTTTTCTTTAAAGATGTTAAAGTTTTAGTTGCTGAGGATAATGAAGTTAATCAAATACTTATTAAAAAAATTTTAGAAAATTTGAAAATAGATGTGAAAATAGCTGAAAATGGGAGAATTGCATTAGATTATATTGCAGAAGATGATTTTGACCTAATATTTTTAGATTGGCATATGCCTGAAATGGATGGTGTTAAAGTAGCAGAAATTTTGAGAGAAATTGAAAAAAATGGTAATATCAAGCCCAATCTTCCCAAAAATTTAATTAAACTAAAACAAAAACATATTCCCTTAATTATTCTCACAGCAGCTACTCTTAATGATGAAGTAAATTTTTTAAAAGAAAAAGGATTTGATGGATATTTATTTAAACCAATAGATAAGGAACTTTTAATAAAGATCCTTTTGCAATTTATACCAGAGGAAAAAGTTATAGTTAGAGATAGAAAGGTTGAATTTGATCATGAATATTTAAAGGAACTTACTGGAAATAATACAGATATTATTAATAAACTTATAGAGTCTTTTAAAAATACTTTTTTTGAGTTAACAACCAAACTTGAAAAAAAGGTGAAAGAAGAAGATTTTGATGAAATCAAAAAATTAGCAAATGCGTTAAAAGGAGCAGCAGCAAGCATTAAATTAATGGATATTTACAATATTTGCAAAAATATTGAGAGAGCAGCAAATAAAAAAGAAATTTTACCAATAAAACAGGGTGTAAAAAAACTGTTGGAAATAGAATTTATTTAACTTTCAGGAGGAGATAATGCCATTTAATTTTATAGAATTGGAGATTAAAGATGTAATTTTAATAGAACCAAAAGTTTTCAGAGATGACAGAGGTTTTTTTATGGAAACCTATAAATATTCAGACTTTTCTAAAAATGGCATTAATGCTAATTTTAATCAGGATAACCATTCATTTTCAATAAAAAACGTCTTAAGAGGGTTACATTACCAATTACCGCCATTTGAACAGGGAAAACTTGTAAGATGTATTAATGGAGAAATATTTGATGTAGCTGTGGATATAAGGAAAGATTCACCAACCTTTGGAAAATGGGTGGGAGTTCCCCTCTCATCTGAAAACAAAAGAATTTTGTATATCCCACCAGGTTTTGCTCATGGATTTTTAACAATTTCAGATTTTGCAGAGATTCATTATAAAATGACCAATGAATATGCTCCAGATTATGAAAGAGGAATAATCTGGAATGATCCAGATATTAATATTAAATGGCCAATTGACAATATATTTAATGTGATTTTATCTGAGAAAGACATTAAAAATCCCTCTTTAAAAAGAGCTGAGGTTTTCTAAAAAAGCCATCTAATCCACAAACTCATGGAAACATTTTTTTAATTTTTTAAATGCAGTGCTTCTTATTTGAGAAACTCTTGATTCTGTTAAATCAAGAATCTCACCTATCTCTTTTAAAGTCAACCCTTCATAAAAATATAGAGACAGAATCAACTGCTCTTTCTCATCAAGCCTTTCAATGCACTGAGCAAGAATATCCTTTAGTTCATTTTCAACTGCATATTGATATGGGTCATAATAATCTGATTTAAAAACTATAAATGGCTCTATATCATCGTAACATAACAATTGTGAATCAGAAATATTTTTCATTGCTTCAAAAACAGTATCAAGTGGCAGGTTCAATTCTTTTGCAATTTCTTCTTCTGTTGGCTCCCTCATTAATTGAGTTGCTAATTTTTTCATTGCACTTTCAACTTTTTTAATTGTATCTCTCATACAACGAGGTAGCCAATCTTCTTTCCTTAATTCATCAATAATTGCTCCTCTAATTCTAAATTCTGCATAGGTTTCAAACTTGTTATCCCTTGTAGGATCATATTTGTTAGCTGCATCAATAAGCCCAATAACCCCAACCTGTACAAGGTCTTCATATTCAAGATTGCTTCCAATATGTGCAAATTTAGCATATATCTGAGAAGCTATCTGTTTTACTCGAGGCAACATTGAATTAATAAGCTCTTCTTTGTTTACGTATGGCTTCACAACAACCTCTTATAAATTTATTAGTTTATTCCAGAAAAATTGAATGCTCCCTTTTGATGACATATCAACATCGAATTTTTCTATTTTTTTTATTAAATTCATAAAACTTTTTGCAGCATCACATTCTGGAAAAACTTCACTAATTAACTTCTGTTTTCTAACAGCTAATGGAAAATTCTTATCTACTGGAATAAAACCAAGATAAGAAAGAGAAAGATCCATTCCAAGATATTTATCAACAACAAGGCTCAAAGTATTGTAAACCTGTAAAGCATCATTTTTATTCTGAGCCATATTAACAATAAGATTAAATTTCTTTTCCTGATAATCTTTATACAATACTTTCATTAAAGCATATGCATCAGTTATACTTGTAGGCTCTGGAGTGGCAACAACAATTATTTCTTGTGATGCAACACAGAAATATGTAACATTTTTTGAAATTCCAGCACCAGTATCTATTAAAAAATAATCATATTCTGTTTCTAAAGAATCAAATTGCTCCATTAAAATCAACTTTTCTGAATTACTGAGGTCAGTAACTTTCTGTATTCCTGATGAAGCAGGAATAATATTCATTCCTCCAGGTCCCTCAACAATAATATCTAATATGCTTTTTTCACCCTTAAAAACATGGGATATATTGTATTTTGGTGCAAGGCCAAGTAATATATCAACATTGCCAAGCCCAAGGTCAGCATCCATAAGAAGAACTTTTCTCCCTTTTTTTGACAACATATAACCTATATTAGATATAAGATTTGTTTTTCCTACACCACCCTTACCACTTGTAACTGCAATTACTTTTGTTATCTTTTTACCATTTGATATATTTCTAAGCCCTGTTGCCTGATCCATAGTTATTTAACTCCTTTCTAATTATATTCAAAAATCATATCTATTAATTTATCTTTACTTGCAACCTCTATATCTTCAGGCACTCTCTGGCCTGTGGTAAAATATGAGAGAGGTTTACCTGTTTCAAAAGCTTTATTATAAATATTCCCAAAAGTTGAGCTTTCATCTAATTTTGTAAAAAGCAAAGATGAATATGGAATTATTGAAAACCTTGAGATAATATCATCAAGGTCTTTCTCTTTAGTTGTTGCACTTAAAACTAAGTGTATATCCATTGGAAAATTCAAATATTCCTTTAATTTTTTTATATGAAAATTATCTCTCTGGCTTCTGCCAGCAGTATCCACCAGAATATAATCATAATCTTTAAATGTATTTAACTTCTCTTTAAATTCACTTTTTTTATTAATAACTATAACTGGAGTTTTTAAAATTTCACCATAAATTTTCAACTGCTCTACTGCAGCTATTCTATAAGTGTCAAATGTAAATAGAGCTGTTTTTTTCTTGTTTATTAATCTACATTTGGCAGCTATTTTTGCAAGTGTAGTTGTTTTGCCAACACCTGTTGGCCCAATAAAAGTTATAATTTTAGGTAAACCCTTTTTTTCTTCTTCAGAAAATATCTTAATTTTATTTTTCATTTTGATTTTTATTAACTTCCTTATTCTTTCTATACTTAAATTTTCAATATTTTCAACTTCAAAACTCAAATTTTCAATTATTTGATAAGCAATTTTATCTCTAACTTCCTGCATTAATAAATCTTCATATATATAATAAAGCTTATCCTCAAGTGAATCTGCTGCAAACACACCTGATTGCTTCATTAGAAGTTGCATCATATTTTTTAATTTAGGTACTTCCTTTTTTACTTCTTGTGTATTTGAAATATATTCCTGTAAAAGAGTTTTAAGATTATGAATCTCTTTAGCTAAATTTGGATTATCCCCAGCAATACTTTCTCTTTTAAAAGCAGGCTCATACTCATCATTATAATCAATAGCAGCTTCAATTTCAATCCATTCCCTTGAAAAAATTCCAAAACTATCTGTTTTTTTTATTTTTTTTGTAGATAAAATAACCGCATCTCTACCAAGCTCATTTTTAACAAGTCTCATAGCTTCATTCATACTTGCTGCTTGAAATTTTTTTACTTTCATATTAACCTCTTTTTAAAATTAATCAATTACACCAACTGATTCTATGGAAATATTAGGCACAATCTCATTATGAGATAAAACTGTAACTCTTCTTACATATTTTTCAAGCAATGTTCTTAAATGAAATCTTACTATAGGAGCTGTTAAAATCACAACTGGAGCTCCTAAAATCTGAAATTTTTCAGACACTTTATTTACTTTGCTAATTATAGAATTTGCTGTTGCAGGCTCAAGTGACAAAAATGCACCATGCTCAGTTCTCTGAATTGCATTTGAAATAGCATCTTCTATATTAGGAGCAAGTGTTGCCACTCTTAAAATATTATCCTCTCCAACATATTGTGCAGTTATTGTTCTAAAAAGTGATTGTCTTACATATTCAGTTAAAATGTCTATCTCTTTTGTTATCACACCATAATCAGCAAGAGTTTCAAGAATAGTTTGCATATCTCTAATTGGCACCTGCTCTCTTAACAGGTTTTGCAATACTTTCTGAACCTGACCAAGTGAAAGTATATTTGGTATAAGCTCCTCAATAAGCTTTGGATAATTATTTTTAACTGAATCTATAATATTTTGCACTTCCTGTCTTGTTAACAGCTCATAGCAGTGGTCTTTTAAAATCTCTGTTAAATGAGTAACTATAACTGTGGTAATATCAACCACTGTATAACCAGCAACCTGAGCTCTTTCTTTTGCATCCTCTTTTATCCATAAAGCTGGTAAACCAAAGGCTGGCTCAAGTGTTTTTATACCAGGAATTTCTTCAGTAACAGTTCCTGGATCCATTGCAAGATAATGTCCTGGAAGCACCTCACTTTTAGTTATAATGTTCCCTTTAATTAATATTGCATATTCATTTGGTTTCAATTGTAGGTTATCTCTAATCCTAACTGATGGTATTACAAACCCCATATCAAGTGCAAATTGTTTTCTAAGAGATTTAATCCTTTCAATTAACTCACCATCCTGTTTTGGATCAACAAGAGGTATCAGTCCATAACCTACTTCAAGTTCTATTAAGTCAACAGGTGGAATAGTCTCTATTGTTTCCACAGGATGGGCTTTTTTAGCTTCCTCTTCCTCTTTCTGAATCTCTTCTATTTTCTTTTTATCAATTATTTTATCAGCAAAATAAGCCCCTGTACCAGCTGCAACTGCAAGAATCATAAATGGTAATTTTGGCAAGCCTGGAATTAATGAGAAAAATGTCAATGTTATTGATGCAATTGATAAAGCTTTTGGATAGCCAAAAATTTGACTACCAATTTCACCACCAAGGCTTTCCTTTGATGCAGCCCTGGAAACAAGTATACCAGTGGCAAGTGATATTGTAATTGCAGGAATTTGAGAAACAAGACCATCACCAATAGTTAACACAGTATATGTTTTTAATGCTTCTAACAAAGGCATACCTTTTAACGCACCAATAGCAAAGCCACCTAATATGTTAATTACAGTTATAATAAGCCCTGCCATTGCATCACCACTAACAAATTTTGTGGCACCATCCATAGCACCAAAAAAGTCAGCTTCTCTTCTAATCTGTTCCCTTCTCTCTCTTGCTTCCTCTTCTGTAATTATTCCAGCATTGAGATCAGCATCTATACTCATCTGCTTACCAGGCATAGCATCCAATGTAAATCTTGCAGCTACTTCAGAAATACGAGTAGAACCACTTGTAATAACCTTTATGTTTATTAAAACTAATATTGCGAAAATAACACCACCAACAACATAATTACCACCAACAACAAACTCTCCAAAAGCTTGTATCACTTTACCAGCTGCATCTGTACCCTGAGTGCCATTTAAAAGGATTAATCTTGTAGATGAGATATTTAAAGCAAGCCTGAAAATAGTGGTAATTAACAATAAAGATGGAAACACACTAAAATCAAGTGATTGCGGAGTGTACATTGTAATGAGTAAAATCACTATTGCAAATGTCAGATTAATTGACAGTGTCAAATCTAATATACCAGTAGGAAGTGGAATGATAATTAATGCAATTGATAATACAACAACCAAAGATACTAAAACATCTTTATTTTTAAAAATATTTTTAAAATCAAATGCATTTGTTTCTGCCTGTGCCATTTTCTCCTCTAAGTTTCCTCTATAATTTTATTTTTCATTGTGCAATCATTGTGCCAAAATAATTAATTCAAAGCTCAACATTAACAAACCCTTAACACCTCCGTCAACACTGCTACTTTTATACATCATCAAATTTTATTTTTTAATTTGTAAACATACGCCAATACTTCAGCAACTGCTTTGTAAAAATTTTCTGGAATAAAATCACCAAGCTCAACTATTTTAAATAATGCCCTTGCAAGTGGTTTGTTTTCAACAATTGGAATATCATTTTCCTGTGCTATCTTTTTAATTCTCTCTGCAATTAATCCTGCACCTTTTGCTATTACTTTTGGTGCTTCCATTGATAGTTTATCATACTGAAGTGCTATTGCAAGATGTGTTGGATTTGTAATAATAACATCAGCTTTTGGCACTTCTTGAAGCATTCTTCTTTTAGCAATTTCAAACTGCTTACTTCTAATTTTTGCTTTTATTTGAGGATCTCCTTCTGCTAATTTTCTTTCATCTTTTACTTCTTCTTTTGTCATTTTAAGATTTTCCTCAAAATCATATTTCTGATAAAGATAATCAAGTATTCCAAGTGGAATCAGAATCATCAGCACTTTAAGAAAAATATTGTATGTAACTTTTGATATATAAATGAAAATTTGCCCAACAGATTGGTCCATAAGTGGAATAATGTTTCTTGCTTCATCTTTTAATGCAAAGTAGAGTACTGTCCCAACTATTACCATTTTTAAAATTGATTTAACCAAATTTAAAAGTGATTGAACTGAAAAAAATCTTCCAAAACCTTTAAGTGGATTAATTTTAGATAGTTTTGGCATTACAGGTTTCCATGTGATTTTCCAACCAACCTGATAAATATTTACAACTAAACCAAAAAACATAATTATTCCTAACCATGGTAAAATTATTATTAAAAAGTTCTTCATTACATATGCCATTAAATTATACAGGCTTGATTGGTTTATTTTAAATAATAAACAATCTGAAAATCCCCATCTAAAAATGTCAAATAAATGACTGTAAACATATTTTGATAGTAAAATAAAATTCAGAATAATAGCAAGGAATATTACAGCATTGTTCAGCTCTATACTCCTTGCAACCTGGCCTTCCTCTCTTGCTTTATTCCTTCTTTTCGGCGTGGCCGGTTCTGTTTTTCTTGGATCTTTTGCCATATTATCCCCTAAGTAAATTAAACTTCTTAATATTGAAATGCAAATTTGTTACCAAATTAGCTTGTTTTTTCTTTTTCTATAAAGTATAAATGATGTTATGAAATTATCTACAACATTAATTGTAAAAGATGAACTTGAAAATTTAAAATCTCTTATCCCTATACTGAAGCAATTTTCAGATGAAATTGTTGTAGTTGATACAGGTTCAAAAGATGGAACTCTTGAATTTTTATCATTAGATAAAGAGATTGTCTTAAAACAGATAAAGTGGGAATACAATTTTTCAAAAGCAAGAAACTACTCCCTATCACTTGCAACTAAAGATTTTATCCTATGGATAGACGCAGATGATAGGATAACAGAAGAAAATATAGAAAAATTAAATTTAATAAAAAGCAAATTAAATAGTAAAAAACTTTACTTTATTAAACTTTTAAACCAGGCAGATAGCACAATATCATATCAGTTGAGAATTTTTCCAAATAACAGAGATATACATTTTAAATACCCTGTTCATGAGCAGATTACATACCCGGAACAAATCTATCAAATAGAATTTACAAATATAGAAATAGTTCATATTGGTTACAATAATAGGGAAGACCTTGAAAAAAAACAGGTAAGAAACTTAAAGATATTAGAAAATATAGAAAAAAAAGATTATTACATAAATCTCCAAATAGCTGAAAGCTACAAAATTTTAAAAAAGTATATAAATGCTTTGAAATTTTTTAAAAAAGCTCTCAATGATCCAGAAATTGCTGAAAAAAATAGAGAATTAGTTGGATATATTCTGTCTGAAATTTATACTATTTTAAATCTAATTGGTCAAGAAAGTGAAGCGTATAGTTATTTGAAAATTGCTGATGATTTTTCAGAGTTTTTTCCTGTTATAAAATATCTGCTTGGCAAAGCTTTTTACAAAAAAAACCAACTTGATAAAGCCTTATCTTATTTTAATGAATTTTTAATATTGCATAAAAATAAAATTTATTTTAATCCTGTTCCTCTTAAATTAGAAGATTCAGCATTGTATTTCATAGCAAAAATTAATATAAAAATGAATAACTTGGAAACAGCTAAAAATATTTTAAAATATTTATTAAAAAAGTATCCTGAAAATAAAAGTTATTTAAGAGAATTAAAAAATGCCACAAAATAAATTAATTGAGAATTTGAAAAATATTTTACCTGAAAATGCAATTTTAGTTGACAATGATATTCTTGAGAAATATTCTGAAGATAAGTCCACAATATATAAAAATAAGCCTTCAGTTGTTATTAGACCTGATAATATAGAGGAAATAAGAAAAGTTCTTAAATTTGCTGCTACTCATAAAATTCCTGTAATTTGCTGGGGACAGGGAACATCAGTTACAGGTAGCTGCCTTGCATTTTCAGATAGATCTATTATTTTAAGTTTAGAGAAATTCAACAAAATTTTAGAAATAGATACCAAAAATTTAATTGCTGTTGTTGAGCCTGGTGTTATTGTTGCTGACCTTAAAGCAGAAGCTGAAAAGCATAACCTTTTCTATCCTCCAGACCCTGCAAGTTTTGAAAGTTCAACAATAGGCGGTAATGTTGCAACTGGAGCAGGTGGCTCATCTGCTGTAAAATTTGGTGTTACAAAAGATTATATTACTGGTCTTGAGGTTCTTTTGTCAACTGGTGAAATTTTAAACCTTGGTGGAAAGATTGTAAAAAAATCATCAGGTTATAATCTTATTGATCTTTTTGTATCATCTGAAGGTACCCTTGGTATAATAACCAAAATTTTTCTTAAATTATTACCAAAACCAGAAAATATTAGCACATTATATGTAACTTTTTCAAATATGTTACCATTGTTAAACGGTGTAAATAAAATACTTTACAGCTCAATACTTCCTATATCCCTTGAATATATAGATGACACTGCACTTTACTATTTAAATGAAAAATTTAACCTTCCAGACAAGGAAGTTGCAAAGGCAAGTTTGATAATAGAAATTGAATACAACACCACTGAGCAAAAAGATTCTCTTATTATGAAATTATATAACATTCTCTCAAATATAGAGGGCTTTTTAAATTTTTATCCTCTTGATAATCCAGCAAAAGCAAGGGAGATATGGCAGGCAAGGAGGTCTATTGGCGAAATTTTTAGAGAAAATTTTAAATATATTGGCAAAGCAGACATTGTTGTTCCAAGGGGCAATATTTTGGAGACAATTAACAGAATAAAACTTCTTGCTAAAGAGTACAATATTTTGGTAAGTTGCTTTGGACATGCAGGTGATGGAAATATTCATGTAAATTTTTTAATTAAAAATGAAAATTTTAATAAAAACATTTTACAAAATTTGTATAAAATAGTAAAAGAAATGAAAGGGCTGCCATCTGGTGAGCATGGTATTGGAGTTTTAAAGAAAGATATTTTAAAAAGTTTTTTAGATAAAAAAGAGATTGAATTAATGAAAAAGATTAAACAAATCTTTGATCCTTACAATATACTTAATCCAGGCAAAATTTTTGATATGGAGGAATAGATGCAAATTGACTCTATTTATTTGAAAAAATTTATAGAAAATGATCTTCTATCATTAGGATTTGATAAAGATTCACTTGAAGTTGGCATTGAAGCATTTATAGAATCATTAAATGACTCTTTCCCTAATCTCGTAAAAGCAATAGAAGAAAAAGATTATGAAAATATAAAGTTTTTTGCTCACTCATTAAAAGGGACTTTTGGTAATTTTGAAAATAATACTTTTATTCAAATATCAGAATTATTAAAGAAAATAGAGTCTCTTGCAAAAGAAAGTAAAAATTTTGAATTAATTATAGATTATTTTAAGCAGATCAAATCATTATCTAAAGATTGGCTAATAATATAAAATAATCAGGAGGCAACTATTATGATTCCAAAAGAAAAAATCAACAAATATTATGAAGATTACATTGAAGAAATATCATCCTATCTTGAAAAAGATGAGAGCAAATCCTTTCATCTTGGAGCGAAAATAAAAAAAATAAGAGAAGAGAAAAATCTTACTCTTGAAGACATTGCACAAAAAATAGGTTTTGATTTAAATGTATTAAAAGATATAGAAGAAGAGAAAATTCATCCTCCACTTGCAACAATTATCAAAATATCCAAAGCATTGGACACCATGGTTTCAAATCTTATATCAGATGAAGCTGACAAAAAGTATAGTGTTGTTAGAGCCAGAGAGCACCCAGCAATACCTCGTGAAGCAAGCAAATTTTACAAATATATGCCTCTTGCACATGAAGTCGCTAACAGGCATATGGAAACTTTTATTGTAAAATTATACCCCACTAATGAAAAAGAATTTACAGTTCATGATGGTGAAGAATTTATATATGTTCTTGATGGAGAGGTAAAAATTACAATAGAAAATGAAGATATTATTCTAAATATTGGAGATACAATCTATTATCATTCAACAGTGCCTCATTTTATTACAACAAATAGTGATAAGCCTGCACTGATTTTAGCTGTAATTTACAATGGAAACTAAATTTTTTGGAGTATAAAATGAAATTCACCGAGTATTTTATCCCCACACTTAAGGAAGATCCTTCAGAAGCTGAAGTTATCAGTCACAAGTTGATGATTAGAGCAGGAATGATTAGAAAGGTGGCTGCTGGTATCTATAATTACCTGCCTCTTGGACTTAAGATGATAAAAAAAATTGAAAATATTGTTAGAGAAGAGATGAATAGAGCTGGAGCTATTGAAATTCTTATGCCAGCTGTTGTTCCAGCTGAGTTGTGGCAGGAGAGTAATAGATGGGATTTTTATGGCAAAGAATTGCTGAGGTTTAAAGATAGACACAACAGGGATTTTTGCATTGGCCCCACTCATGAAGAGGTAGTTACTGATTTAGTGAGAAGAGAGATTAAATCATACAAACAGCTTCCAATTAATCTCTATCAGATTCAAACAAAGTTTAGAGATGAAATTAGGCCAAGGTTTGGACTTATGAGGGGCAGAGAGTTTATAATGAAAGATGCTTACAGCTTTGATGCCACAGAGGAGGAAGCTGAAATTAGTTATAAAAAAATGTATGAAGCTTATAGTAAAATTTTTGAAAGATGCGGCCTTGAATTTAGAATTGTTGAAGCTGATACAGGTGCAATTGGTGGAAGTTTTTCTCATGAATTTATGGTGCTTGCAAGAAATGGGGAAGATGAAATAGTTAGCTGTAGTTTATGCAATTATGGAGCTAACACAGAAAAAGCACCTGTTTTAAAAGTTCATTATGAAGATAATGAAAGTAAAGAAACTTTAAAAACAAAAGAGTTAGTTCATACACCTGATATAAAGTCAATAGAAGATGTAGCGAATTTTTTTAATATCTCAAAAAATAAAATAGTAAAAACCATTCTTCTTACAAATGGTGAAGATGTTGTTGCAGCATTGGTGAGAGGTGATTTTGAAATAAACATAATTAAGATAAAGAATATTTTAAAATGGGATACCATCTATTTTGCAACTGAAAGCAGTGTTAGAGAAGTGACCGGTGCACCTGTTGGATTTGCAGGACCTATTGGACTGAAATGTAGAATTATAGCAGACTACTCTGTAAAGGGATTGAAAAACTTTGTTACAGGTGCAAATAAAAAAGATTATCATTTAAAAAATGTAAACTTTCAAGATATAGATTCAAAAGTGGATTTTTTTGATATCAGAAACGCAGTTGAAGGTGATCTGTGCCCAAAATGCAAAAAAGGTAAATTAAATATTTTCAGAGGTATTGAAGTGGGACACATTTTTAAACTTGGCACAAAATATTCAGAAGCAATGCATGCATATTTTCTTGACAAAGATGGGAAACAGAAACCTTGCATTATGGGTTGTTATGGAATTGGCATTGGTAGAACAGCAGCTGCTGCAATTGAACAAAATTATGATGAAAATGGAATGATACTTCCTGAGCCAATCTCTCCATTTACTTTTTACATTTTGCCAGTGGATTACAAAAATCAGGAGATAAAAGAAACAGCAGATAAATTATACGAAAAATTATCATTAAAGGGGTATGATATACTTCTTGATGACAGAGAAGAAAGACCTGGTATTAAATTTAAAGATGCTGATTTACTTGGTTTTCCATACAGAATCACTATAGGTAAAAAAACATTGAAACAGGGTAAAGTTGAATTTAGATATAGGAAAAGTGGAAAAACAGAGTTACTCACCATAGAGGAGGTATTGGAGAAATTTTAATAAAAGAGATATATGGTATTAATCCTGTAATAGAAGCATTAAATTCAGAATCATTAACTGTTGAAAAAGTTTTGATTCAAAAAGATAAAACCAATAAAAGAATTAAAGATATTTTATCTATTGCAAAAAATAGAAAGATAAAGGTTAATTTTTTAGAAAAAAGCTTTTTTCAAAAAAAATTTAAAGATAAAACACATCAGGGTATTGTGGCTATTATTTCTAAATTTTCTTACTACAATCTGAACGATTTTTTTCAATCAAAATTTATTTTAATTCTGGATTCTATAACTGACCAGCACAACTTTGGAAGTATTGTTAGAAGTGCAGATTTTTTTGGTGTTGAGGCAATTGTTATATCAAAAGATAGAAGTGTAAGTGTTAATGACACAACTGTTAAAACTTCTTCTGGTTCAATTTTCAATATTCCCATTGTTAAAGAAACCAATTTAACCACTACTATTGAAAAGTTAAAAAAAAATGGTTTTTTTATTGTAGCAACTTCACCTAATGCAGCAGATTCTATTGACAATCTCCCAAAATTAGAAAAAAAGGTTTTAATTATTGGAAATGAAGAAAAAGGAATAAGAAAAAAGATATTAGAACATTCAGATTTTAATGTTGCTTTAAAAAATTTAGGTAAAACAACATCTTTAAATGCTGCTGTTTCAGCAGCTATTTTTATTTATGAACTAACAAAAGAGAGGGTAAAATAAGGCCAAAAGCATTCAATAAAGCAAGAGATGTATTAGTTAAGGAACTTAAAAATAAGGGGATTCATAACTCTCTTATATTAGAAGCATTTTCCAATATCCCCAGACATATGTTTGTCCCGGATGTGTTGAGATTTGATTCATACAAAAATGTTGCTCTGCCAATAGGCAAAAATCAAACAATCTCTCAACCTTTCACAGTTGCATTTATGACTCAGGCTCTTGACCTTAATAAATCTGACATTGTTTTAGAAATAGGCACTGGCAGTGGCTTTCAAACAGCTATTCTTGCATACATAGTTAGAGAAGTATACACAGTTGAAGTGTTTTCAGAATTTACAGAGAAAGCAATATCAATTCATAAAAAATTAAATCTTAAAAATATTAAATATAAAACTGGAAATGGCCTGAATGGTTGGGATGATTATATAAAATTTAACAAAATAATTGTTACAGCAGCAATCAAAAAAGAACCTGTTAAACTTTTTTCACAACTTGAAGAAAATGGAATTATTGTATATCCTTTTGTAAATGGCGAGCAGCAAGTTCTATATAAGTGCTTTAAATTAAACGGTAAAATCATCAAACAAACATTACAGGAGTGTAACTTTGTTATTGCATCATAATTTAAAATTAATAGGTGTTATTGGTGCTGGCAATTGTAATAAAAAGACTTATGATATTGCATATGAAGTTGGAGAATTAATTGGAAGAAATGGAAAGATTGTTGTTTGTGGAGGACTTTATGGTGTTATGGAAGCATGTTGTAAAGGGGCAAAAAATGCAGGTGGTACTACAATAGGAATCCTGCCAGGATACAACATTGAGCAGTGCAACAAATACGTTGACATTCCAATAGCTACAGGTATGGGACATAGCAGAAATATTATCATAGCTTCAACTTCACAGTTACTGATTGCTGTTGGTGGAGAATATGGAACTTTATCTGAAATAGCCATATCACTAAAGCTTGGAAAAAAAGTTTTATCTTTAAATAGCTGGAATATTAAGGGAATAGAAAAGATAGAGCAAATAGAAGATATAAAAAAATTTTTCTGGTAATATTATTGCGAGCTTATATTAGATATGCAAAATTTTCCTAAACTTTTTTTTTTCAAATCCGATTATATTCCTGTCATGAAAAAATTAGCTTTTTTCCTTATTATTCTTATGTTTTCAGCAAATATTTTTGCAAAAGAAATAGTTCTTGCAAAAATTTCAAAAAAGAGTTATACTGCTGAAGAATTAGAGCAAATTATCCAGAGATACAAATATTCCCTTTTTAAAAATAAAAAAAGAAGAGCTGTTAAAGAATCAAAACATTTTATCTTGCCTATTAATGGCAAAATAAGCAATGATGGGTACCGAAAAGGTATTTATATATCATCAAAGTATAGAAAAACAAAAGTTAAAGCTGCAAAAAGTGGCAAAGTTATATATGCTGGTTTTTTAAAATATTTTGGTAAAATAGTAATTATTAAACATAAAAATGGTTACAAAACAGTTTATGCTTATTTAAAAAAATTATACATTAAAAAAGGCGATTATATTTACCAGGGTGAGTATATAGGTGAAAAGTATAGAACCAAGCCAATATATTTTGAAGTAAGAAAAAAAATTTATCCAATTAATATTTTAAAATATTATTCAAAACTATTTCATGGTAGAAAAATTAATAGAATCAATTGATGATGCAAAACAGGGAATTCTTACCAAATACCTCAAGGATATTAATAAAGAACCAATCTTAACACCAGAAGAAGAAAAAGAGCTTGTTTCAAAGATAGCTCAAGGGGATCAAAAAGCACGTGAAAAACTTCTGAAAACTCATTTAAAATTTGTAGTTTCAATTGCCAAAAAATTTACAGGTTATGGAATCCCTCTTACTGATTTAATATCAGAAGGTAACATAGGCCTTATAAAAGCTATTGAGAAATTTGACCCAGAAAAAGGTGTAAGATTCAGCACTTATGCTTCATGGTGGATAAAACAATCAATTAAAAGAGCAATATTAAACAATTCCAAAATAATAAGAATGCCAATACATGCTATTGACCTTCTTCGTAGTTTTGTGAAAAATCTTAATAATGGCACCAACAATGTTGAAGAAAGGAAAAATGCAGCAAAAGAGGTTGGTGTTGAGATAAACAAATTAGAAGATCTAATGCTTGTATCACAAGATGTGCTCTCATACAATCAAACTATTAATGATGACAATTCTTATACTTTTGAAGATATTGCAATTGCTCATGATGAAACACCATACGACAGTTATGAAAAAAAAGAAATTTTAGAATCAATTTTGAACTGGTTAAGCTACCTTGATGAAAAGGAGAGAACAGTTATTATTCTTAGATTTGGTTTAATTAATGAACAGCCAATGACATTAGATGAAGTTGGAAAAATATTAAATCTTACAAAAGAGAGAATTAGACAGATAGAGGAGAAAGCAATTAACAAATTAAGATTTTATTTAAGGAGATCTTTAAATAAATAAAAGGAGCTAACATGAATGACCTGATTAGTAAAATTAGAGATGTGGTAGATTTTCCAAAAAAGGGAATTACATTTAAAGATATTACCACTTTACTTGCTGATCCTGAAGCTTTTCAAAAATCTGTGGATATGTTATCTTACAGATACTTAAATAAAAAAATAGATAAAATCGTTGGTATTGAAGCAAGAGGATTTATAATTGGAGCAGCACTTGCTTATAAACTCTGTAAAGGAGTAGTGCTTGTTAGAAAAAAAGGCAAATTACCATATAAAACTATTCAGGTGACATATGAGCTTGAATATGGTACTGACACTTTAGAACTACACATAGATGCAATAAATAAAGATGATAATGTATTAATTGTTGATGATGTACTTGCTACTGGAGGAACAGTTAAAGCAACTGCTGAGCTTATAGAAAAATTGGATGGAAATGTGTTTGAATGTTGCTTTCTATGTGAACTTGAATTTTTGAAAGGGAGAGAGAAATTATCAGGATATGATGTTTTCTCATTAATTAAATTTTAACTATGAAAGTAAAAGAAATTATAAAAATAATTAAAGATGAGAATATCAATCATTTCAAGGAGCTACTTGACCATGCCCCAGCAGGTGTGGTTAAAGCAGATAGAGAAGGTGTAATTCAATATGTTAACAATGCCATGGAGAAATTAACAGGCTTCAAAAAAGAGTACGTTTTAGGGAAAAAGCATGTAGAATTATTTTATGAAGGTGGCATTGAAAAAGCTCGTGAAATTATGAGAATAATGAGATCCATTGATTTCGGTGGAATAGGCTCAATTATAGATTACAAGATTAATCTTTTTACAAGATATAAAGAAAAAGTTCCTGTTGCTCTTTATGGTAGGATTTTATACGATTTCAATGATGAAGAAGTTGGCTCAATAGGTTTCCTATTTGATATTAGAGAAAGATTAAAAATGGAGGAAGAACTTAGAAAATCAAAAGAGCAGTATCAGGATCTTATTGAAAAAGCTGGCGAAGGAATATATATCAGACAGGATCATAAGTTTGTGTATTTTAATAAAAAATTTAAAGAAATGCTCGGTTACACAGATGATGATGAAATTAGAGAGCTACCAATATTTCAGGTTATTGATGAAAAAGCATTTGAGCATTGCTCTAAAATTTATGAACAAATTTTAAAAGGTAAAAAAGTAACCCTTCCGTACGAATCTATATTCAGAAGGAAAGATGGCACAAGCATAAATGTTGAAATCACAATTAATCCCATTGAGTATAACAATAAGCCTGCTGTTCAGGGATTTGTAAGAGATATAACTGATAAGAAAAAATTAGAACAGAAACTTATTGAAATGAATAAGAAACTTCTTGAGCTTTCAATTAGAGATGAATTAACTGGCCTTTTCAACTACAGATATTTTATAGATAAACTTCATGAGAAATATATTGAAAGCCAGAGATACAATATCCCTCTGTCACTACTTGTTATAGATATTGATGATTTTAAAAAAATCAATGATACTTATGGACATCTTGCTGGAGATTTTATTTTAAAAGAAATTAGCATTATTTTGAAAAGTAATGTTAGAGAGATAGATACAGTTGCACGGTATGGTGGTGAGGAATTTGTTATTTTGTTACCATACATCACTATTGAAAACGCTGCTAAAATAGCCAAAAGAATATGCAATGAAATATCAAACCATCACTTTATTTATGATTCAAAAATTATTCATGTTACTGTTAGTATTGGCATAAGCTCTTTTGATAAAGAAGTAGTGAATAATGAACATGACCTTATTAAATTAGCAGATGATGCAATGTATCAGGTAAAGAACTCTGGTAAAAATAATATTAGGTGTTGTGCACTGGCAAATGCTCACTGAAATTTTTAAAACTGCGTGTGACAAATATATATTAAATCTTGGGAATTTCCTTGTAGTTACATTACTTCTCTATATTTTCTACATTATCCTTTTAAAATTATCACTTGTTGGTGGAGAGTTAGTTAGACCATTTTTTCTTGCTGGAATGCTTTACATTGTGTTGTTCTTTAAAGAAAAAGCAGAAATTAATTTCTTTTTTTATGCTTTTAAAAATAAAAATCTTGCAATTAAAATTTTACTTTACACAATTATCAGGTGGTTTTTAATTACACTTGGTACATTATTTTTTATAATTCCAGGTATATACATTGCCATTGCAACTATTTTTGTTCTGCCATACATTGTAATGGAGCCAGAAATTGAGGTTTTTGATGCTTTTAAAAAAAGCTTCAAAATGTTTAATAGCAACTTTTTGCTTGTTATGGCAATTGTTGGGATATTAATATTTATCAATATTATAACAGCTTTCCCATATGGGCTTTTCTCTATATTTACAGTTCCATTTTCAATATGTATAATAGGTGTTACATTTGAAAAACTTTATTATGGAGTTGAATATGTTAAATAATATGGAATTTTCCGCTCTATATACAGATCTTTATGAGCTTACAATGAGTCAAGCATACTTTTTTTCAAATAAAAAAAATGATGAAGTATGTTTTGATTATTTTTTTAGAAAAAATCCTTTTAAAGGTGGATATACTATTTTTGCTGGATTAAGTGATTTTTTATCATTGCTTAAAAATTTTATTTTTACTGAAAATAATCTAAAATATCTTTCTACCATTGGATTTCATAAAGATTTTATTGAGTACCTTAAAAAATTTAAATTTAAAGGCAAAATTTACGCATTTAAAGAGGGAGAAGTTATATTTCCAGAGGAACCTGTAATTAGAATTGAGGGTAATATTATAGAATGCCAGCTTATTGAAACTTTGCTTTTAAATATAATCAATTTTGAATCTTTAATTGCTACTAAAACTTGTAGAATTGTTTATGCAGCAAATGGTAAACCTGTTGTTGATTTTGGATTAAGAAGAGCCCAGGGATTTGGAGGTTTACAGGCATCAAAAGCATCAATTATAGGAGGCGCAGTAGGTACTTCAAACACTCTTGCTGGTTTTTTGTATAACATTCCTGTAAAAGGAACTCATGCTCATTCCTGGGTGCAAAGTTTTGACAGTGAAATTGAGGCGTTTAGAAAGTTTGTTGAAAATTGGCCAGAAAATGCTATTCTATTAATTGACACTTACGATACATTAAATAGTGGTTTGCCAAATGCCATTAAAGTTGCAAAGGAAATGGAGAAACATGGTAAAAAACTTTTAGGAGTGAGACTTGATAGTGGTGACTTTGCATATTTATCAAAAAAAGTTAGAAATATTCTAAATGAAAATGGGCTAAACTATGTTAAAATAGTTGTTTCAAATCAACTTGATGAATATACAATCCAAAGTTTAAATAATCAAAATGCTCCTGTTGATTTGTTTGGGGTTGGAACCAAACTTATTACAGCTTTTGACCAACCTGCACTTGATGGAGTTTTCAAATTGTCAGCTATAAATAAAATTCCTAAAATAAAAATTTCTGATAATATTGAAAAAGTCAATATTCCAGGAATAAAAAAGGTTAAAAGATATTTTGATAACAACAATAATTTTCTCATAGATGGAATTTCACTTATAGATGAGGAGAAGATTAAAATTTTGAGGCACTCTTTTATTCCTTATAAAAAAACTCATATTGCTAAATATAAATCAGAAGAATTAATGAGTTTGGTTTTTACAAATGGTGAAGTATTAAACAATCACATATCTGTTTCTGAAATTGCAAAGTATAGAGAAGAGAGATTTAACAGATTACCAGATGAGCATAAAAGATTTGTAAATCCTCATATTTATAGAGTGGGATTAAGTAAAAAATTATGGGATTTAAAAGATAAGTTAATAAAACAGCATAAAAAATAGAGGTGCAAATATGGACAGGGCATTAATAATTGTTGATGTGCAAAATGATTTTTGTCCCAATGGTGCTCTTCCTGTTGAGGAAGGAGATAAAATTATTCCAGTTATCAATAAATTAATGGGAAAATTTAATAAAATTTATGCATCAAAAGATTGGCATCCTGAGAAAAGCCTGCATTTTGAGAAATGGCCAGTTCACTGCATACAAAACAGTTATGGAGCAGAATTTCACAAGGACTTAAATACTACCAAAATTGATGAAGTTTTTTTAAAAGGCACTTCCAACAGTGACGATGGTTACAGTATGTTTGAAGCAACTAATATTAATTTTGAAGAATTTTTGAAAAAAAATTCAGTAAAAAAACTATTTATTACTGGACTTGCTCTTGATTTTTGTGTAAAAGCAACAGCTCTTGATGCTCACAAAAAAGGCTTTGAAACTTATATAATTTTAGATGCAACAGAAGCTGTTAACAAAGAAAAGAAATCTGAGATAATTGATGAATTGAAAAAAGAAGGAATAAAGTTGGTTGTAAGTTCTGATTTGTTGGTTGTTAGTTAATGGTAAAAATGTGTGAGTAATTGGAGTCTATATAACAGTTATATTTATTAATTGGTTAACGTAGAACTTTGAACCTTAAACTTTGAAGCAACTTAGGGGGTATTATTATGGAAAATGTTTTAAGTGGCATGCGTCCCACAGGTAAATTACATCTTGGTCACCTTCACGGTGTACTTAAAAACTGGGTTAAACTTCAGAATGATTACAATTGCTTTTATTTTGCAGCAGATTGGCATGCACTTACAAGTGAACTAAAAAATACAGCAGAGATAAAAGAAAATATATATAGCATGATAGCAGACTGGCTAAGTGTAGGTATTTCTCCTGAAAAATCTGTTATTTTTGTTCAGTCTCATATTAAAGAGCATGCAGAGCTGCACCTATTACTATCTATGATAACACCATTAGGATGGATTGAAAGAAATCCTACTTATAAAGAGTTAAAAAAAGAATTAAAGGGTAAAGATATAAATTCATATGGATTTTTAGGTTATCCTGTTTTACAAACAGTTGATATTATAATGTACAAAGCTAAATACGTTCCTATAGGCATTGATCAATTGCCACATCTTGAACTTTCAAGAGAAATTGTCAGAAGATTTCATTATCTTTCCAATTCTGAAATATTTGTTGAACCTGAACCAATTTTTACAGAAGTATCTAAATTATCCGGTACTGATGGCAGAAAAATGAGTAAAAGCTATGGCAATGCTATTTATATTTCAGATGAAGGTAAAGCTCTTGAGAAAAAGATTTTAAATCTTGTTACTGATACAAATAGAGTTAGAAGGAAAGATCCTGGCTCCCCCTCAAAATGTATGGCTTATGAATTCCATAAGCTATACTGCACAGAAGATGAGCTAAAAATGATTAATGAAGAGTGCCCAAAAGCTAAAATTGGTTGTTTTGATTGTAAAAAAATTCTATTAAATAGAATTGTAGAAAAATTAACACCAATTCAGGAAAAGAGGAAAGAAATTTTAAAAGAAAAAAACTATATTGCTGATATTATTTTAGAAGGTGACAAAAAAGCAAGAGAAAAAGCTAAAGCTACAATGGAAGAAGTCAGAAAAATAATGCATCTTGATTATTAATATGGAGCATTTTAAGGTATTCAAAAGAGATATAAACACTTTTGCAAGATTAGGCAGATTAAAAACCTCTCATGGAGAAATTAAAACTCCTGTTTTTATGCCTGTAGGCACTCTTGCTTCAGTTAAATCACTTTCTCCTGATGATTTAATTGACATTAATGCTGAGATAATACTTGGGAATACATATCACTTATATTTAAGACCGGGTCATAGATTAATAAAGCAACTTGGTGGGCTCCATAAATTTATGGGGTGGAATAAGCCTATTCTTACTGATAGTGGCGGGTTTCAGGTTTTTAGTCTCGCAAAGTTAAGAAAAAAAAATGACAATGGTGTTGAGTTTCAATCACACATTGATGGGAGTTTTCATTTTTTCACACCAAAAATTGTAATGGAAATTCAGCAGTCCCTCGGGTCAGATATTATGATGGTATTTGATGACTGTGTGGAATATGGAGCAGATAGAGAAGAAGTTATTAAAGCTATGGAAAGGACTAATAGATGGTCTGCTGAATGTAAAAATTATAAAAATACAGAGAATCTTCTTTTTGGAATTGTTCAGGGTGGAATGTTTGTTGATTTGAGAAAACAGCATCTTGAACAGGTTGTCAATCTCAACTTTGATGGTTATGCACTTGGTGGTTTAAGCGTTGGTGAACCTAAACCAGTAATGTATGAAATAATTAAGGAAATTGCACCTAAAATGCCTGAGAATAAACCACGTTATTTAATGGGTGTTGGTACTCCTGAAGATATTTTGTTTGCTGTTGAACATGGTATTGATATGTTTGACTGTGTTATGCCAACAAGAAATGCAAGAAATGGAACTCTTTTCACATCAAAAGGGAAAATCTCAATAAAAAAGGAAGAGTTCAAAGACAAAGATGAGCCTCTTGATGAAAATTGCACCTGTTATACTTGTAAAAATTTCTCTAAAGCTTACTTAAGGCATCTCTACGTTTCAAGAGAACTTCTTAGTTACAGATTAAATACTATTCACAACTTACATTTCTATATTAATCTTATGAAAAATATTAGAGAGCATATTAGCAAGGGAACTTTTAAAAAATTTAAAGAAAATTTTTTAAAATAAATTTATTTTTTAACCCTTTCCACATATTCTCCTGTTCTTGTGTCAATTTTTAAAATATCACCAATATTTATAAAAAGGGGAACATTTAAAGTATAACCTGTTTCAACAGTAGCTGGTTTTGATGCTGATGATGCTGTATCTCCTTTGAGGCCAGGTTCTGTATGAGTAACTTCAAGCTCAACAAAAGTAGGTATTTCAATGCTTATTGCATCACCTTTAAAAAATAATACTTTAACATTAACATTCTCTTTTAAAAAATTTTTCTCAAACTCAATTTTATCCTCTGACAATGAAATCTGCTCATAAGTTTCATTATCCATAAAATGATAACTTTCACCATCATTATATAAGTATTGCATATCCTTTTCTTCAAGGTCAGCTTTTGAAAACTTTTCACCAGAACGGAAAGTTTTATCCAAAACAGCTCCAGTTTTTAAATTTTTAAGTTTTGTTCTAATAAATGCCCCACCCTTCCCTGGTTTAACATGTAAAAAATCAATAATAGTAAAAGGCTCTCCATTTAATTCAATTTTAAGTCCTTTTCTAATGTCAGAAGTTGAATACATTTATTCCTCCTAATTTATGGTAAAATGTCCTGATTCTATAATCTCTTTATCATTAGTGCTTATATTTGAAAATAAATTTTTATTGTGGGGTTTCACATACATAGTAATAGTTGATATATCCCAATATTTATAACCATCTTTAAATTTGTCAAACTTCAAATTATCTATTAAAACTGCTCCTTTGCTCAGGAGCGGAAAATATTCTTTGAAAAAATCTTTTTTATTATTTGAATAATTAAGTGCTGAAACAGCTCCCAATCCAAAATAAATAAACATAAGAGCTTTTGTTGACAATGTATTTATTTTTAATGTAGAGAAAATATTTTTAAATAGAATATCAAGAACAAATTTTTCAAACAGGTTAGCATTCTCTTTATGAAAATAAACACCTGCCACCCATGCAAGATAGCATTTATTTTTTTTCTCTTCAATTTTAAATTTTTCAATATTTCTCTTTAAAATAGGATAAACTTTTTCATAATTATTCAATAAATTGTGTAATTCTCTAATGTCAAAATACTCTTTATTCTGGACATCAAACATAAGAGCTTTTTATCATGATAAAAAAAATTTTTCAATAATATAATTAAGCATGGTAAGATTTAGAGTAAAAATTTATTTTTTAAAGTTGCTCTTATTTACAACAAAAGCAGTAATTTTGAGAGTTTTACCTCAAAAATCTTTTTATACAACATTGATTTATACAGGAGATTAAATGCTTAAATAAATTTGACTTTTTTATTTTTATAGATTATACAATTTTCCTCTTAGAAAAAATTATCAGGAGAAAATTTATGCTCAATTATAAATCATTCTTTAAAAATACTGGAGATAATTTTATTGCAGTGGTTGGTCTTGGATATGTTGGTCTACCCTTGGCAATATTACTTGACACAAAATACAATGTAATAGGTTTTGATGTAAACTTTTTTAGAATAGAGCAATTAAGCAATAATATTGATTCAACCAATGAAATTTCTGAAAAAAAGCTTTCAAAATGCAACATACAATTTACAAGTAATGAAAAAGATTTAAACAAAGCAAAACTAATAATAGTTTGTGTGCCTACTCCTATTGATAGACATAATATCCCTGACTTAACACATATAAAAAATGCATCTGAAATAGTAGGTAGAAACATCTCTAAGGACAGTGTAATTGTTTTTGAATCAACAGTTTATCCCGGGTTAACAGAAGAGGAGTGTGTGCCAATAATTGAAACTGTTAGTGGTTTAAAATGGAAAAAAGATTTTTATGTAGGTTATTCACCAGAGCGTGTTAATCCTGGTGATAAAGTTCATACAATTGATAAAATAGTAAAGGTGGTTTCTGGTGATACAAAAGAAACTCTTGATTTTCTTGGAAATATTTATGGAAAAGTAATTTCTGCTGGAATACATAAAGCACCTGATATAAAAACTGCTGAAGCTGCTAAAGTTATTGAAAATACTCAAAGAGATTTAAACATTGCATTAATGAATGAGCTTTCTATAATTTTTAACAAGCTTAATATTGATACATTTGATGTTTTAGAAGCTGCGTCTACAAAATGGAATTTTTTAAAATTTGAACCTGGGCTTGTTGGTGGACACTGTATTGGTGTTGACCCGTACTACCTCACCTTTAAAGCAAAAGCTATTGGTTACCACCCTGATACTATTTTGGCTGGTAGAAAAATTAATGATTATATGGGAAAATTTGTTGCTGAAAATACAGTAAAAAGCCTTATTAAAGCTGAGAAGCCTGTAAAAAGTAGCAAAGTTCTCATTCTTGGCTTAACTTTTAAGGAAAATATCCGTGATATTAGAAATACCAAAGTTGTGGATATTTATAAAGAATTAATTGAATATGGAATTAATGTGTTTGTTTTTGATCCACTTGTGAATAAAGAAGTTGCAAATTATTGGTTTGATATTACACCAATAGAAAGAGAAACAGAGTTTGCACCTTATGATGCAATTATATTTGCTGTTAAGCATAAAATATTAATTAAAAAGTTCACACTTGATTATTTAAAAACACTTATTAATGGTAATGGTGTTTTGATTGATGTAAAAGGTATTTTTAATAAATCAAATGCAGTAAAAGAAAATTTTATTTACTGGAAGCTATAAATCTTTATAATTAATTTTTAAAACATCTCCAGCATAAACAACAGAGCCATCATTTAAAATTAAATAACCTTTTTCATTAACTTCTCTGATTATCCCCTTTTTACTGCTATTCTTAAATAAAATTTCAACAGGTTCATTTTTATATTTTAAATTATTGTTAATATCATATAATAAACTTTTATCTATAATAAATCCTTTATAAAAAATATCTATATTAGCTTTCATATTAATAAAAAATTCCTTTAAAATCTTTTCTCTTTCAAATAATTCTCCTTTTTCCAAAAATAGTGATGTTGGCTTATTATGCTCAAATTGTGGAAATTTTTCTGAATTAACATTAAGCCCTATTCCAGTAATTAGATGGTTTTTAACTATTTCTATTAATATACCTGCAATTTTTCTTTCTTCTACATAAATATCATTTGGCCATTTAATAAATATCTTTTTATCAATAATCTTTCTAATTGTTTGCAAAATTGAATATGCTACAATTAATGGATAACCACTATACTCTGCTGCACTGCCAACCATTTTCAAAACAAAGGAGAAATATAAATTTTCACCTGCTGGCGAAAACCATTCCCTGCTATTTCTACCTTTACCTCTGGTTTGTGATTCTGCAATAAAAGTTGTAAAATCATCAACAGGCAGGCTCTCTTTTGCTTTTTCATTGGTGGAGGTGGTTAATTGATAATATTTAATCTGTGGGATAAACGAAATATTTTCTAATAGAGCAATATTCATCATAAAATAAAAAACAGGCACTGAAAAAGTGCCTGTAAAAAATTTATAACAATCTAATTTTCCTGCATAAATGTCTCTTCATACTCTTTTTCAAGTTTATCGAGGTGCTTTTTCTCTTCATCTCTTAATTTCTCAAAGAGATACTCCATCTGGCTACCTTTACAGGAGTTCATTAAGTTAGTGTAAAATTGAATAGCTTTTTTCTCACTTGAAATTGCATAAGCATAAATTTCTTGTAATGTGGAGCTTTCATTTATTTTATTTTTCTCAACAAGAAACTCAGATATGCTAAATCCTTCTGGCACATGTCCATCTCCAAGCTCTTCTACATACTCTTCATCAAGTAGTGCAAGCTCCAATTTATACTTGTGCTCTAATTCATCTTTAGCAAGATCTTTTAAAAGAACTTTTGCTGATTTATTCTCCACTTTTTTCATTCCATTAAAATAAGTAAAAAAAGCATCTCTTTCTGCTTCAATAGCAACTTTTAATGCTTCTTCAAAAAACATACAAAATTCATTCATTACACACTCCTTTCAAAAATTGATTCATATTTAATCACAAATATAAATCCATTGTCAAGAAAATAATAAAAAATTGCTAATTTTAATCTGGTTTTCGTCTTAAAAATGTAGGAATATCGTATATATCTTCATCAATAACTTCTGGATTGTCAAAAAGTCCTCCAACTACTCTACGACGCTCTTTTTTCCTTTCACTTCTAAATCCAAGTAACTTTTTTTCATTAAAATCTCTTTCCACTTTACTAAAACCTGTTGCAATAATTGTAATTCTTATTTCATCTTCCAAAGCATCATCAAATTTTACACCAAAAATTATATTTGCATCTTCATGTGCTGCCTCATGAATCATACTACATGCTTCATTTATTTCCATTGTGGTAATATCAGAAGAACCTGTAATATTAATTAAAATACCCTTTGCACCTTCAATTGAAATATCTTCAAGTAGAGGGCTGGAAATTGCCTGCTCAGTTGCTTCAACAGCTCTATTTTCACCACTTGCAACCCCTGTTCCCATAAGAGCAAGACCTGTTTCACTCATTACTGATTTTACATCAGCAAAATCAAGCTGAATATGAGCTGATGTTGTAATCAGGTCTGAAATTCCTCTAACTGCATTTACAAGAACCTGGTCAACCATTTTAAATGAATCTTTAAGTGATAGATTTTTACTGCAAATGCTTAAAATTCTCTGATTGGGAATCACTATTAAAGCGTCAACATGCTGCTTTAATTCATCAATACCTGCATCTGCCTGTTTCATTCTACGCTTCCCTTCAAACATAAATGGCTTTGTCACAACACCTACAGTTAACAATCCAAGCTCTTTTGCAATTTCTGCAACTATCGGTGCAGCTCCTGTTCCTGTACCACCGCCCATTCCTGCTGTTATAAATGCCATGTCACCACCTGTTAAAATCTCTTTAATTTTTTGGGCATCTTCAAGAGCTGCATTTCTGCCTATTTCTGGATTAGCTCCGGCACCAAGTCCTTTTGTCAATTTTGCACCAATTTGCAATTTTATACCTGCTTTATTAATTTGAAGGGCTTTTGCGTCAGTATTTGCAGCAATAAATTCAACTCCTTTTACTCCTTCTTCAATCATTGTGTTTATTGTGTTACCTCCCCCTCCACCAACACCTATAACCTTGATTTTTGCCTCTAAATTTTCAAAATCTTCAAATTCAAAGTTGTAATTCATAATTTAACCCCCTTTAAAATATTTTAAAAAAATTCCTTAAACCATTCTTTCATTCTTTTAAAAGTATTATCAAAAACTTTTCTACTTCTTACAGGGAATTCTTCTCTCTGCATGTTTTTACCACCATAAAGAAGTAAACCAACTGCTGTTGAATACATTGGCGAATCAACAGCATCAAAAAGCCCCTGTAATTTTTTTGGTTTTCCTATTCTAACAGGTAGTTCAAATATCTCTTCTCCAAGCTCTACCATCCCATCCATAATAACTGTCCCACCAGTAAGCACAATTCCTGATGCAAGAGAACCATAAATCTCAGATTTTTCAATCTCTCTTCTTATTAACATAAACAGTTCTTCCACTCTTGGCTCAATAATCTCCACAAGTAAGCTACGTGGCATGGTTTTTGGATTTCTCCCACCAATACCTGGAACTTCAATCTCTTCATCTTCATAAACAAAATCTGAATAACAGCATCCATAAGTTCTCTTTATCTGCTCAGCACTTTCAAGAGGGGTACGAAGCCCAACAGCAATATCATTAGTTACCTGATCACCTCCAATTGAAATAATTCCTGTATAAGCTATGCTATTTTCATAAAACACTGCAATATCAGTTGTGCCTCCACCAATATCAACAACTGCAACACCAAGCTCCTTTTCATCACTATTTAGAATAGCTTCACTTGAAGCAAGCTGCTCAATTACAATATCTTGAACATTCAATCCAGCTCTGTTACAGGCTTTTACAATATTTTGCGCAGATGCAACAGCTCCTGTAACAATATGCACCTTTGCTTCAAGCCTTACCCCGGACATTCCAACAGGATCCTTTATGCCATCCTGGCCATCAACAATAAATTCCTGTGGAATAACATGAATAACCTCTCTATCAGCAGGTATATTCAGTGCTGTTGCTTGTTCAATTACTCTTTTAATATCCTCTTTAGTAATTTCTGTACCCTTTACAGCAATCATTCCATTGCTATTCACCCCGGAGATATGACCTCCAGCTATACCTGTAAAAACTGAATCAATTTCAACCCCTGAAATAGTTTCTGCTTCTTTTACAGCTTCTTTAATAGCCTTCACTGTGCCATCAATATTTACAATAACTCCTTTTCGCAATCCTTTAGATGGACAAGTGCCAATCCCTTTAATGTCTATTCCTTCTGGTTTAACTTCTCCAACAATTGCACATATTTTTGTGGTACCAATATCAAGTCCCACAATAATGTTGTTTTTTTTAGCCATTATTAGCTCCTGCTATAATTTTATAAAAATTTTATTATTATACTTTAAATTAATTGTCCTAAAACCTTTTTCTTTGAGAGAAAGTTGTTTCTTTATTTTTTGGAGTAATTTAACTTTTGCAAGATTTTCATCAATATGATCAATATCAACAATATACTTTATATCTGGGTTGTATGTAAAAATTATTAAATTATCGTCAACAACAATTTCTGAAATATTTTTTATACTGCTCTTCTTAATACTTTCAATAAGAGAAAGATATTTTTCTTTATTTTTCTGAAATAAATTCACATTTTTTAAAGTTAATATAAAAAAATTTTTCTCCAACAATTTATGGTTGAAGTTTTTGATAATTTTCCCATTATCACCAAGCAGGTAAAATCTGTTCTTTAATGCAATTACACATAGTGGTTTTGCTTCAGTAACATCAACAATTAAAGTTGATGGATAATTTTTATGAATAGTAACATCTTTTACCCATTCAAGGCTCTTAATCTCAGAGTAAATTTTATTTAATGAAAGCTCTTTCAGAGACTTTCCTTTATATTTTTGTAAAATAGCTTCCATCTGTTTTTTGCTAATATTGTGAATGTTTAAAATTTTAAAATTTTCTGTGTAAAATGGTAAATGAAAATGTGCCTTATAATAGTTATAGATATATCCTGCACATATAATAGTTAAAATTAAAGAAACTGTGATTAAAAACTTTTTTAAAACAAACTTTCTTTTCCTCCTGCTATTTAAAAATGATGGATTCTTAACCACAAACTTATAATCTTCCATTTTACACCTATTGAATAGCTTTAATTAAAATTTTTTCAACAAGGTCATCAAATTCTAACCCTGCAACTTTTGCAGCTTTTGGGAGTAGAGATGTTTCAGTCATACCTGGTATGGTATTCACTTCAAGTGCATAACAGGTATTATCTCTAATAATATAATCAACCCTTACTGCACCTTTTAAATTAAATGCCCTGTATATTCTTTCAGAGAATTTTTTTAGCTTTTTATTTAATTCTTCAGTTAAATTAGCAGGCACAATATATTCAGTCATTCCTTTTTTATATTTTGATTCATAATCGTAAAAACCCTTTTTAGGTTTAATCTCCACTATTGGAAGCGCTCTTCCATTTAAAACACCAACTGTAACTTCTCTGCCTCTAATATACTCTTCAAAAAATAAATTACTTGAAACAGCCCTGGCTTTTTCAACATATAGATTAAGCTCATCTCTGCTGTTTACAATAAAAACTCCAACTGTTGAGCCTTCATTTACAGGTTTTACAACTAAAGGAAATTCTAAAGAATCTACTTCATTAATATTCCAAAATTTTGCTGTTGGAACTCCTATATTTTGAAATAATCTTTTTGAAATAACCTTATCCATTGCAATTGCACTTGCAGTAACACCAGAACCTGTGTATGGAATACCTGCAAACTCAAGTATTCCTTGAATTATGCCATCCTCACCATATTTGCCATGAAGAGCAATAAAGGCAATGTCAAACTCCTCTTTTAAGAATATATTCAAATTTTTTTCATTAATATCCAACTGTTTGACATTGTACCCTTTGCGCTTTAATGCATTAAAAATTGCTTTTCCAGTTTTCAGAGAGATTTCCCTTTCACTTGAAATACCACCCATTAAAACACCAATAATTTTATCTTTCATTAAAATCTCCTGAATCAATAAATTAAACTACAATAACCTCTCTCTCCAATTTTACACCAAATTTATTCTTCACTGTTTCTTCAGCAATTTCTATTAAGGTTAAAACATCTCTTCCTCTTGCATTTCCCATATTAATTATAAAATTAGCATGCTTATTTGAAATAACTGCATCTCCAACTCTTTTCCCTTTTAACCCTGCATCTTCAATTAACTTTCCTGCAAAATAATTATTACCATTTTTAAAAATAGAGCCAGCAGAATAACCTCGAGGTTGTTTCAATTTTCTGATTTTTAATTTCTCTTTTATTTCATTAATTATCCTCACTCTATCCCCAACTCTGTATTTAAAATAGCCACCAATAATTATGCAATTATCTGGCACCTCCATATTTCTATATTTAATTGTTAAGTTATCTTTATTAATTTCAAAAATATCCATTCTTTTTAAATTTAGAAATTTTACTTTTTCTAAAATATCTGAAATAGCTTGATTAAAACTCCCGGCATTCATTCGTACAAATCCACCTACTGTACCTGGAATTCCAGCAAGAAACTCAAATCCTGAAAACCCTTTCTTAATACAGAAATTCATTAATTTAGCACCAGTTACTCCACATTCTAAATAGAGAAAATCCTCTGTTAATTTCACTTTATTTAAACCTTTTAAATCAATTAAAATACTATCTTGATAAAAATCTTTGCTAAAAAGTATATTGGAGCCATTACCTAAAAAAAATATTTTTAACTTTTTCTCTTTAGCAAATTTAACCACTTCTTTAAGCTCATCTATAGAATCTGGCAAAGCATAATAATCAAAAAAAGCTTCTATTCTCATTGTGTTAAGATTCCTTATACTTTTATTTCTCTCTACTTTCATTTGCTCTCAGCTTTTCTAAAATCATTTCACCAGCTTTCCATATATCTCCTGCTCCAACAGTAATAATCAGGTCATTGTCAACAATATTTGAAACATATTCAGCAATATCTTCAAAATTTTGAATATAATGAATATCTCTGTGACCATATTCTTTAAATTTTTCAAAAAGAACTTTTGAGTTTATACCCTCAATTGGTTCCTCTGAAGCTGCATAAATATCTGTTATTATAAGCTTATCAGCATTGTAAAATGCAGTTGCAAATTGGTCCATTAACTCTTTTGTACGTGAATATCTGTGAGGCTGAAAAATAACAACAATCCTTTTATTAAAACCTTTTTTAGCTGCTTCAAGAGTGGCTTTAATTTCAGTAGGATGATGAGCATAATCATCAACTACTATATTATTTCCAACTTCTCCTTTAATGTAAAATCTTCTATTAACCCCTGCAAAATTATCAAGAGAACTTTTAATTGTTTCAAATGGAATATCAAGCTCCCATGCAACTGTAATTGCTGCAAGTGCATTGTAAATATTATGAATTCCAGGCATATTTATCTTTATCTCTCCCATCTCTTCATTCTGAATATAAACAGTAAATTTAGATTCTGTATTTTTAAAACTGATATTTCCTGCTCTAACATTTGCTTGAGATACAAATCCATAAGTTAAAAATCTCTTCTTTATTTCAGGTATAATATCTTGAATATTTTCATGATCAAGGCATAAAACAGCAAGACCATAAAATGGCACTTTATTGAGGAAATGCACAAAAGTCTTTTTTATCTGCTCTATTCCACCTGTGTAATAATCAAGATGCTCTGGATCAATATTAGTAACAACAGCAATTGTTGGATTAAGTAGCAAAAATGAGCCATCACTCTCATCAGCTTCTGCAACTAAAAACTCTCCTTTACCAAGCTTTGCATTACTTCCAAGGCTATCAAGTTTTCCACCAATAACTATTGTGGGATCAAAGCCTGCTTTGTTAAGAATTGTACCAACCATTGAGGTTGTTGTGGTTTTTCCATGGGTTCCTGCTATTGCAATACCATATTTCATTCTCATTAATTCTGAAAGCATTTCTGCTCTTTTAATAACAGGAATTCCTTTATTTATTGCAGCTTTAACCTCTGGATTCTTTTCATTAATAGCAGACGAAACTATTACAATATGAGCATCTTTAATATTTATCTCATTATGCCCTATAAACACTTTGATTCCAAGAGATTCAAGCCTGCTTGTAACACTGCTCTTTCTAATGTCAGACCCCTGAACTTTATAACCCAGATTAAAAAGCACCTCCGCTATTCCACTCATTCCTATTCCACCAATACCAACAAAATGAATAATTTTATCTTTCTTATACATTTTCCACTCTTTTCAATATTTTATTTAAACCTGTTTTATAATCACCAAGCACTTTGTAATTTTTATTAAATCTTGATTCATTATCCATAAAAAATTTAATCCATTTAATAAGTTTCTCTTCTGTTAATTTTTTTTCAACCAGAACCACACCTTTACCTGATTTTGCAAACTCCACACCATTATACCACTGATGATTATCAGCAGCATAAGGGTAAGGTATTAAAATCGCCTTTTTGTTGGTATAATAAATCTCAGCAATTGATGTGGCACCTGCTCGTGAAATAATTAACTCCACTTCTGAAAATAATTCCCAGATATTTTCATAATAAGGGAAAATCCTGTAATTTAACCTTTTTCCTTTCTCCTTATATGCATTTTCAACTTCTTTAAAATTCTTCTCCCCTGTAATATGATAGATTTTCAATCCTTTAATACCTTCAAGTTTATCTAATATTGAAACAAATATTTCATTAATCTTTTTTGCACCCTGGCTGCCACCAAAAATAAGAATACCTCGCTTACCTGTTTTCACATTTTCAAACTCGCTCCTAATAAAGTTTCCACTAACTATCGCCTTATATTTAAAAGGAACTTTCATTGTATTTTCAAATGAAAGGAAAATATCATTAACAAAAAGACTTAAAACTCTATTACCAAATCCCATATAAGCATTCTGTTCACAGATTCCTGATCTAATTTTGAGAATAAATGCAGCAAACACCATTGGAAAAGACATATAACCACCTGTCCCTAAAAGATAATTGATTTTATATTTTCTTAAAATTGAAATTGCATCCAAAATATGTTTTACTAATTTAAACAAAACTTTTACTTTTGCAAAAAAGGGAACTCCTTTAAACTTTTCACTTTCAATAAATTCAAATGTAAACCCGTGTAAATTTACTATTCTTTCTTCCATACTATCTCTTCTACCTGAAAAAATCACATTTATATTATGCTTCTTTAAAAAATTACCAATAGCAATTGCAGGATAAATATGTCCACCTGTACCACCTGTAGCAATTAAAACATTATACATTTTCAAGATCCCTTGCTATGCTTAATAAAATACCAACTGCAAATAAGTTTACAATAAGTGAGCTGCCACCATAACTGAAAAATGGTAAAACAAGACCTTTTGGTGGCAAAAGATTTGTGCATACAGCCATATTTATAAAAGCCTGAACGGTTATTAAAATTGTCAATCCAAGCCCGAGTAATCTGCCAAATTTATCTTTTACTTTTAATGAAAGCCTTATTCCTGTAATGAAAAATAGCAAAAATAGTACAACCACCACAAAAACTCCAACAAAACCAAGCTCCTCTGCAAGTATGGAAAAAATATAATCTGTAAATGCTTCAGGTAAATAATGATGTTTTGCCATTGAATTGCCTATGCCTCTTCCAATAATTCCTCCTGCTCCAAAGCTTATTAATGACTGAGAAGATTGATAACCACTTCCGTGGTAATATTTAAATGGATGTAAATATGCAAGAATCCTGTTTAATCTATATGGGAACTTTATTATTAAAATTCCAACAGATGCTCCAAAAAGTATAACTGGTAAGAGTAGATGCTTGATTTTCACCCCACCAAGAAACATCATTATGAAAATCATACAACCCATTATAGCAAAACACCCTAAATCTCTTTGCAAAAGAACTACCAGCATTACAAAACCTGGAATTAAAACGCACGGTAAAAACCCAAAAGAGAAGCTCTCAAGTTTACTCTCCTTTTTTTCAAGTAGATAAGCAACAAAAATAATTAGAAAAACTTTTGCCATTTCAGAAGGTTGAATATTAATTGGTCCAAGACCAATCCATCTGTTAGCTCCATTTATTTTCCTGCCTATACCAGGAACAAATGTTAAAATTAACATAAAGAAACTTAAAATCAAAAGCAGATAGGCTAATTTCTTAAATATTCTATAATCAACAAGACTAACAACATACATTATAAAAATTCCAGCACCAGCATAAACTATCTGCCTCAGAAAGAAAAAATATGAATATCCATACTTTTCTGCACTTGTTGAATAGCTTGCACTATAAACCATTGCCAAACCAATACCAAGTAAAACAATTGTTAGCCCAAAAAGCTGTTTGTAATATTTATTTGCAGTTTCAGTCATTTACAATCTCTTTAAACCTTTTTCCTCTCTCTTTATAATTTTCAAACATATCAAAACTTGCACAAGCAGGAGAAAATAGAATCACATTACTTTTTTCAGACAATTTTTTAGCTTCATTAACCGCATCTTCAAGAGTATTCACTAAAATTGGAGAAATGGTTTTCAGTTCATTAGAAATTTTATTTTTAGCCTCACCAAAACAGATTACTTTCTTCACATTATTGTAATTTGCAATTTTCTTAAAACTTTCACCTTTTTGAACTCCACCTAAAATTAAGATAACCTGCTCATCAAAACTTTCTATTGCACTACAGGTTGAAGTAACTGTGGTGCTTTTGGAATCATTGTAATATTTGACTCCATCTCTTTCCACTACAAACTCCAACCTGTGCTCAAGTCCTTTAAAATTGTAAATAATTTCTTCAATTACATCACCTTCAATATTGCAAATTAATCCAATTAAAGCAGCAACATAAATATCTTCATAAAAATGTTTACCTTTGAGCAATATTTTCTCTACTCTCAATTTCACACTTTTATTTTCAAACTCTACTAAAATATTACCCTTTTTCAGAAATTTTTGAGAATCAAAGTATATTACTCCTCTATTTTGAATAAATTTCTCTATATTTTTATTTGCTATGAAAATTTGTCCCCTTTTCTGATTTTCAAACAATCTCATTTTAGCAGAAACATACTCATTAAAATTGTCATATCTATCAAGGTGATCTGGTGTAATATTTAGTATTGCTGCTACATCAGCAGTAAAATCTTCTATTGTCTCAAGCTGAAAACTACTTAATTCAAGCACAGAATATTCAAAACTCTCACCTCTTTTGAAAAAATTCATACATGGAGTACCAATATTACCACCAACAAATGTTTTATATTTCCTGTTTAAAATCATTCCTACTAAAGTAGTTGTGGTAGTTTTTCCATTTGTGCCTGTAATAGCAATAATTTTACTTTCATTAAAATGATAAAAAAGCTCAATATCACCTATTACTTTTTTCCCTTCAGGAATTGGAAGGTTTTTCCTATTAATCCCAGGACTTAAAATTATTAAATCAGCATTTTTAAAAACTTCTTCTGGATGAGCATTTTCAACCAATGTCAAATTACTATGCTCCAAATTTACACTAATGCTTTTTTTATCATTTAAAATAACATTAGCATTTCGTTCCAGTAAAAATTCTGCTACTGAAACACCTGTGCTTCCAGCTCCAACAACTAAAATATTTTTACCTTTGATATCAATCATTATTCTGCCTATCTTAATTTTAAAGTACTAATTGCAACAAGTGATAATAAAAATGAAATAATCCAGAATCTAACTATTATTTTAGGCTCTTTCCAGCCTTTTAATTCAAAATGATGATGAATAGGTGCCATTTTAAACACTCTTTTCCCAGTAGTTTTATACGAAAGCACCTGTATAATTACTGACAATGTTTCCATTACAAAAACACCACCAATTATAATCAGAAGAAGCTCATTCTTTGTAATAAGCGCTGCAACACCAAGGGTGGCACCAAGTGATAGAGAGCCAACATCTCCCATAAAAACCTGTGCAGGATAGGTATTAAACCAGAGAAATCCAATACCTGCTCCGAGCATAGCACCAGCATAAATGGTAAATTCACCAACACCTTTAATAAATGGAATATGTAAATATTGAGCTATTTTATAGTTTCCACTACAATATGCTAAAATCATAAATGTAGCAGATGCTATAATTGTTGGTCCAATAGCAAGGCCATCAAGACCATCAGTAAGATTAACAGCATTTGAACTACCAATGATAACAAGCATTGCAAATGGAATGTAAAATATACCAAGGTCAAAGGAAAAATTTTTAAAAAAAGGTACTTTCAGCACAGTATCAACATGGGTGAATTTATAAATTGCAATTGAAATAATAAAAGCAAAAATTATCTGAAGCATAAATTTACTCTTTGCTCCCAGACCTTTGTTCTCTTTTTTTACTAATTTTTTATAATCATCAATAAAACCAACAAATCCAAATGACAAAGTTGTAAAAATAACTATCCATAAAAATTTATTATTATAATCCATCCATAATAACGCAGGCACAACAGTCGCAAAAATTATTAAAATTCCACCCATTGTTGGGGTGCCCTCTTTGTTTTCATGCCACTTTGGGCCCTCTTCCCTGATATATTGTCCAACCTTTAACATTTTTAATTTATTTATAATTGCCTCACCAAATATAAAGCATATTAAAAGTGCTGTTATTGTTGCATAAATTGTTCTAAAAGTAATATATCTAAAAACATTGAATCCTGAAAAATAATTATGTAAAGAATAAAAAATGTGGTACAGCATACATTAACCTCTCGAATAATTTAAAATACCTCTGGCTATCTCTTCAAACTTCATTGCTCTTGAAGCTTTTAATAAAATAATATCTTCTTCTCCTATATTTGAATTAATGTAATCTATAATATCTTCTTTATTTTTGAAATATTTTACTACTTTATCTTTTTTATTGATGTTTCCCAAAGTGGCTTTAACAAATTCACCTGTGCCAAGCACATAGTCAATATTTGTATTAGAGATAATCTCACCTAATTTTGAGTGAAGCTCTTCTGATAACTGACCAAGCTCATACATATCACCTATAATTGCTATTTTTTTACCTTTAACATTTAATTTATCAATAAAATTTATTGCCTCTTTAAAAGAATCAAAATTAGCATTATAACAATCATTAAACAGAAAAAAACCTTTATTTGACCTTATCATTTCACTTCTTTTGTCAGAGGGAGTAAAGGTTTCCAATCTCTGGAGAATATACTCATCATCAAAACCAAGCTCTCTTGCAACCAAAAAAGCAGTTACTATGTTTAAAGCATTAAATTTACCTAATAATTTTGATTCAATATTATAAATCTTTTCTTTGTAGGAAAATCTAACTCTATTTCTGTAGCAATCTGAAATTGATTCAATTAATCTACAATCAGTGTTCTCTGACTCGCCAAAAGTAAATATTTTCTCTCCTTTTATATCAATATTCTCATGCACAAACCCTTTTATTAAATCACTATTGTTTCTAATTATTAAGCTCTTTTCTTCAAAAACTTTAAGCACGCTTCCAAAACCTTCTAAATGACCATAACCAATATTTGTTATAATTGCATACTCAGGTGTTGTTATATCATTTAACTGAGCCATTTCACCTACTATATTAATTCCCAATTCTACTATAATAAACTCCTCTTCTTCTTTTGCATTTAAAATTGTCAATGGCACTCCAATTAAATTGTTAAAATTTTTTTCTGTGCCATAAAATTTGGTAATATGTTTTAAAATATTTTTTGTTGTTGTTTTACCAGCAGAGCCTGTAATTGCTATTATTTTAAAATTGTTTTTTTCAGCGTAATATTTTGCTATTTTTCCAAGAGCTTTTAATGTATCATCTGTTTTTATAATTGGGAGATTCTGGCTCCAATTTCTATCTTCAGAAACAAGCACCGCACTTGCACCATTCTTAATTGATAGCTCAACAAAATCATGTCCATTAAAATTGCTCCCTTTTAAGGGAATAAAAAGTTTGCCTTTAACATCTTTTCTTGTGTCTGTTGAAATTCCAGAAATATAAGTATCTTTATTGCATTTAACTAACTCTGAGTTTAAAATTTTTGCAATCTCTTTTACTCTAAACATTTCCACCTATCTGAAAAATTCTTTTACTTCTTCTATATCACTAAAATGCCTCTTCTCCTTTCCAATTATCTGATAATCTTCATGTCCCTTACCAGCAATTAAGACAATGTCATCTTTTTTGGCAAGTTTGAGGCACATTTTAATAGCATCCTTTCTATCTGGAATAACCCTATAGCTTTTGCTATCTATAATCTTTTCTTCAATTGCTTTATTTACTCCTGCAAGAATATCATCAATTATTGACAAAGGCTCCTCTGTTCTTGGATTATCTGATGTTATTACAAGAAAATCACTGAATTTAGCAGCACTGTATCCCATTACTGCTCGTTTTGATTTATCCCTATCACCACCACATCCAAAAACAGTTATAATTCTACTCTTTTTATTTTTTAGCTTGTTTAGATTTGCAAGTATCTTTTCAAGAGCATCTGGAGTATGTGCATAATCAACAAAAACATTCCTATCTTTTATTGGTTTTTCAAGTCGTCCTGGAATAACAATACTATTTTTAAAAGCATATATAATTCTCTCTATATTTATATTCAAAACATACGCAGTAAGAATTGATGCAAGAGCATTGTAAATATTATGCTCACCTATTAAATTGGTTTCTATTTTGAAAATATTTTTAAATAAATTTATAACAATCTCTGTTCCACCTAAACCAAGTTTATAGTTTTCAGCAAAAATATCTGCTCTTTTATTTTTTAAAGAATAGGTAAAAATTTTAATATCTTCAGGTATTTCATCAATAAGTCTGTTTCCAAATTCATCATCTATATTTACAACAGCAAATTTTCCTTTTTTTTCACTATTTGGTAAAAGCTCAGTAAAAAATCTATTTTTAGCCAAATAGTAATTTTCCAGATCTCTATGATAATCAAGGTGCTCAGGTGATAAATTAGTAAAAATCCCTCCATTAAAATCAAGATAATCAAGTCTTTTAAGATCAATACCATGTGATGATGCTTCTATTATCATATTTTCACATCCATCTTTAACTACTTGTTGCATAAATTTATTAATATCACATGACATTGGTGTGGTATTTTCAAGAATTTTAACATTGTTTTTGTATCTACAATTAATTGTACCTATTACACCTGATTTTGGAATAATTCTTTCAAGAATATAAGAGATTGTTGTTTTACCATTTGTGCCGGTTATACCTATAAGTTTCAAACTTTTTGATGGGAAATTATAAAATTTATTACAAAGAAAACTATATACTTTTCTTGTATCTAAAACTTTAATAAATGTTATATTAGAAAAACCACTAACATCAATTCCAACACCTGCTTCATAAATTACACAAATTGCACCATTTTCAACTGCATTTCCAATAAATTTGTGGCCATCAGATTCAAAGCCTTTAATAGCCACAAAAATATTTCCTTCTCTACAATTCCTTGAGTCACAGCTTATACCAGTAATTTCAACATCAGTTCTGCCAAATAAAATTTCATATTCCATATTTTCTATAAGTAACTCTAATTTCACTAAGCAGCTCCAAAATAAAAAATTATTTTTTTCTTATTTTTTTTAACCTCTTTAACAAATCCATTACCTATAAACTGAAAATTTTTTACTCCTTTTTTCTCTAAAACTTTAAGAACCTCAAGCTTTGATAAACCTTTAAAACTGTTTTGAGCTTTTAATCTTTTTAAATTTTTCCTTTTTTCTTTTTGCTGAACAAATTTTTCAATTGATCTAATTCCAAATAGAGGTATAATCTCTTCTGATATCTTCTTAAATATTGGGCAAACAACCTCACTGGCATAATACTTATGCTTTGGCTTTTCTATTATTAAAAGCATCAAACATTTTGGATTTTTCTCTGGGAAAAACCCTATAAATGAAGATATATAACTACCTTTTAAATAACCCTTTCCATTTGGATTTGCTATCTGAGCTGTACCAGTTTTGCCACCTATTTTAATATATTTTATCCTTGTTTTTCTACCAGTACCCTTATTAACAACATCAACTAAAATTTTTTTTATTGTATCTGAAACTCTTTCTGAAATCACCCTTCTTTTTACCACTCTCTTATTTTCAAAAATAACTTTCCCCTCAGGTGATAAAACTTCCTCAACAACATAAGGTTTAAGCAGGAATCCGCCATTTATCAAAGATGCATAAGCTGTAATAAGCTGAATAGGAGTTACTGCAACCCCCTGGCCAAATGCCATCGTAGCATGAGTTACAGCTGAAAATCTGTTTAATGGTTTTAAAATTCCTTTTTCTTCACCAGGAAGCCCTATTCCAGTATAATCACCAAAGCCATAATCTTTGAAAATTTCATAAATTGTTTTTTTACCCAGATAATCTGCAATCTGAACCATTCCAATATTACTTGAATGAATTAAAATTTCTCTTATATTCAAAACTCCTCGCAAATCATGGTCATGAATATCTATCAATCTTTTAAACCTATAATAGCCATTAAAAATATCGTATTCCCAATTGAGGTCTATCATTCTTTTATTTAATGCCCATGAGATAATTAGAGGCTTTACAGTTGAACCTGGCTCATAGTTTAAACTAATTGCAAGATTTTTATAATTCTTTGCTGGATACCTGTAGTAAAAATTTGGATTAAAGTTGGGATAAGACGCCATTGCCACTATTTTCCCTGAAACTGGTGACATAATAATAGCTGCTGCTCTTTTTGCATCAAAATTTTTTACCCAAAGCTTTATTTCATTCTCCAGTATACTCTGAATCCCTATATCTATTGTTAATTTTACTGAATTCCCCTTTGCACTATCATAATCTTTTTTAAAAATAACAGATGTTGGTCTATTTCTGGCATCAACATATATTGGGATTTTAACTTTTTTCCCTTTTAAGTCTCTATCATATCTGTATTCAATACCAGCTGCTCCTTTATTGTCTATATTGCAAAAACCTATTAAATTTGATGCAATCTCATTGTATGGATAAAATCTTCTATATTCCTCTAAAAATCCAACTCCAGATATATGTAGTTTCTTAATTTTTGATGCTATATTTTTAGGAACCTTTCTTTTTACCCAAACAAAGTTATCATCTTTTAACATTTTTTGTTTTAAACCATTTTCAGAAATGTCAAGGAGCTGGCATAAAACTTTTATTTTGCTTTTATCAAATTTTTTTTGCTCTAAATAAATTGAATCAGTTTTATTGCTAACTGCAAGCACATCATTATTTCTGTCAAAAATTTTGCCACGCTCACCATCTATAACCAAAGTTTTTAAAATTTGATGCTCATATCTTTTTTTTAAAAATTGTGAATAGTTTGAATTTAAAACCTGCATATAAGCTGCCCGCAAAAGAACTCCAATCCCAAAAAGAATAATACCTACTGTTATAATATAAACCCTTACCTTTTCCTTATTTTTAATACTTTTCAATATGATAAACCTCGTAAAGTTTTGGCAACCTTAACCCAAGATTCTTTTTGGCATAATTTATTATTCTTTCAGGGGAAGATAATTGTTTTTCTTCTATTTTTAACATCTTAATTTCATTGTTTAAAACAATAAATTTTTTAAATTCAATATTGTGTTTATATGATAAATTGGTATATGCAGAGTTTAAAATAAGTATTGCCCACAAAGTTACAACAAAGAGTATTAATAAAATTGCAACATCTATGTAATATTTAAACCTCATTAATTACCTCTGCAACTCTTAGTTTTGCACTTCTGCTTCTACGATTTTCTAAAATTTCGTCTTTGCCAGGAATAACAGGTTTTTTTGTTAAAATTTTTATTCTTGCAACTTTGTTGCAATTGCAAAACATAAGGTCCTGAGGGCAAACACAGCTTAATGCTTCATATTTAAATTTTTTTTTTAACAATCCTATCTTCAAGAGAATGAAAAGAAATTATCTGCAACCTCGCACCAATTTTTAGGTAATCAAAAATTTTTGACAAAAATTCTGATAATGAATCAAGCTCTCTATTTATGTAAATTCTGAGAGCTTGAAAGAATTTAGTTGCAGGGTGAACTTTTCTATTTCTTGTAAAATAATTATTTGCAATAATTTCCGATAGTTCTTTACATGAGAATATTTTTTTACTTTTCCTGTATTTAATAATTGCAGAAACAACTTTTTTATTATTCCTAATCTCTCCAAATTTATAAAAAATATCACTTAACTCCTTTTCTCCATATTCATTAATAATCTTATAAGCTGTAAGTTTGTTATTTCTATCCATTCTCATGTCTAACATTGAATCACTTTCAAATGAAAAACCTCTCTCCAAATCATCAATATGAAAACTACTAATTCCAAGGTCAACAATAGCTCCATTAAGTTTAAAATCAATTACTTTATTGAAATTAGCAAAATCCATATTAAAAAGTTCCACCCTATTTTTAAATTGCTTCAATTTTTCATTTGCAATATTAATAGCAAAATCGTCTTTATCAAAACCCACTACTTTTATTTTTGGAAAGCATCTTAAAATAGCATAAGAATGCCCACCACCACCAATTGTAAAATCCGCAACAACACCTGAAGTATCTTGTAAATAATCAAAAAAATTTAAAACTTCTTTTAAAAGAACAGGCTTGTGCTCCAATTACAACCCCAACTCTGCAAGCACTTCACTATTTTGAAGCACTTCTTTAGCTTTTGCAAGCTCTTTATCCCATAATTCTTTGCTCCATATTTCAAATCTGGAACCAACCCCTGCAAATAAAACATCCTTGTTAATCTGAGCAAATTCTCTATGATTTTGTGGAATTAAAATTCTACCAAATTTATCAAGATTACACTCAACAGCAGAAGATACAACAAATCTCTGGTATGCTTTTACCTCTTTTTGACTTTGTGGCAGGCTGGAAATTTTTTCTAAAATATCATTCCAACTTGCTGGAGTAAAAGCATACAAGCATCCATCAAAATAATTTGTAAGAATAATGGAGTTAAAATTTTTACTTGACAGTACTTGCCTGAACTGTGAAGGGACACTGACTCTTCCTTTACCATCTAATGTGTTTAAGAAATGTCCTGTAAACATCTACCCTCTTTAGACACTTTTTGCCACTTTCTACCACTTTTTTACCTTTACTTTGGTTTTCAAAAAAAGTCAAGTAAATTTATAACTTTTTTTCAAAAAATATTCTATTTTTTTAAATTACCTCTGTATAAAAATTGTTATACCTTGTTTTCACTAAATAGAGGCAAGAAATAACTGGTTTAAATTTGAATCTCTCCTAAAAAAAACCTCTAACCAATCAAAACTCACCATCATCCAAAACAATGTTTTACAATATTCCTATTAATGTTATAACGTGTTCTTTTGGTATTTATAGCTACCTGAAAACCTGTGAACAGAATTTAATGCTATGCTAAAATCTTAATTAATATTAAAAAATATGAATTCTTCTGTTGCTAAAATTTTCTTAGATTAATCCAAAAAGCCATTTTGAGGATTCTTTTCCGAAAAATCTTTTAATTCAAGTTGATTTTGTATAAGCAGGACTTGGGGTAATAGTCTATTGAAAAAACCTTAAAATATTGAAATTTAATAATTATTGATTTTCGATGTGTAATATAGTAATATAAGTATATATATTTTACCTTGATTGATTTTCCGGAGAAATCAAAAGGTGAATAAACTAATAGTCATTTTTTTTATTTTTAGCATACCTACTTTTAGTTTTCCGAAATCTTATCAAATAAAAAAAATATTTATAAATTTCATCCCTGCTGAAAAATTAAAAAGAGAAAATAATGTTGGAATTTTAATTAATACTTCCAATGATGCTAATGAAGTGTATTTTAATGGAAAACTAATAGGAAAAGATGGAGTAATTGCTAATCATTTTGTTGTAAAACCTCAATTATTGAGTTTATACAGAATTCCAAAAGAATATCTCAAATTTAATAGAAGTAACGTAATTGAGATTAAATATTTGAATATTTTTTACAAAACATTTTCAACTGGCAGACCTTTTGAAATAGATAATTACTGGAAATTAAAATTCAAAATGGAAAAATCTATTGAAATACATAAAATAGGCGAATGGATAATCATAACATTTTTAATTATAACATTTTTGATAAATCTTCTTATTTACTTTAAAACCGGTGAAAAAAGTTTTTTACTATTTCTATTGATAATTTTTGCCTATTTATCCGTTGTAATAATTGAAAGCACATTTTTTTATTCATCTGGATTAAAAACTCCTTTTATCCAAAAAATAAGTTTTGGAATTTTCTCATTGCTGCCATGGTTATGTTTAATTTTTCTCATAGACTTTTATAAGATATCATTCAGGTTGTTAAAATTATATACCTTTATCTCGGTTAGCTATTTTTTATGTGTGTTATTTTTTTTAAACTTAAAAAATTGCAAAGAATTTATGAATGTGTATGTTATAATGCTTTTCATTTATTTTGCAACATACATCATATTAATTTTCAGTATTTATAGAAAAAAACTGCCATATGTTATCTCTTTTGCAGTTGGTTTTTTATCATTTTTTATACTTTTAATTTTTGGTAATACAACTGCAATTTATAATATTTTTAATGAATACATTTTTTTACCACTGTATCCCCATGATTATGGAATAATCTTTTTTGTATCAACTTTAATGTATTTAACAATTTTGAAATTTTTAAAAGCTTTAAATGAAAAGGAAAATCTTGCATCAAAAATACTTATTACTCAGGAACAGGAGAGGAGAAAGATAGCTTCTGAGCTTCATGACAGCCTTGGACAATCTCTATTGAGCATTAAGTTTAACCTGCAAAATATAAATGAAGATATTAAATCATCAAAAATTGAAAATTCTATTAATGACCTTGAGAATTGCATAGAAAATATAAGAAATATCTCTGTGGGGCTTAGACCATATATCCTTGATAGACTTGGAATAGGTCCTACATTGAAATACTTTTCTGAAAAGATAAATAAGGCTACTGGAATAAAGATTAATTTATATGTTAACCTTAAAAAAAGACCTAAAAGCATAGTTGAGGAGAATTTATTCAGAATATTTCAGGAGTGTTTGAATAATATTTTAAAACATTCAAAAGCAAGTGAGGTTAATATATTTTTATATGAAACAGAATTCTGGTATGTAATGAAAATTTCAGATAATGGTAAGGGTTTTAATTATAGCATAAAAAATTCAGCTTATTCAGGTTCAGGATTGTCAATTATTGAAGAAAGAGTTAAATTGATGAACGGCAGATTAACTGTTAACAGCAAAAAAAACAAAGGAACAGAATTTATAATAGAGGTGCCAAATGATTAAAATAATGGTTGTTGATGATCACACAATGTTCAGACAGGCAATTATTGATAAATTAAAAAATACTAAGGAGTTTGATGTTGTTTTTGAAACAGGATCTGGAAAGGAAGCTATTAAATTTGCAGAAGTAGTAAAACCAGACATAGTTATAATGGATATATCCCTTCCAGATATTGATGGAATTAAAGCAGGTATCACCATAGCTGAAAAATACAACTGTAAGGTTATACTTCTAAGTATGTATAAGATGCCAGAAGTATTGGATTA
>CAZIZE010000098.1:0-18231 GCA_964543655.1 uncultured bacterium | reverse complement strand
CTGTGTGGAAGTATAGGTACCAGTTGCAGCCTGTTCAGCAAGCTCTTTCATTCTAATAAGCTTTTCATCAATAACAGAGAGAGCACCATCAGCAGTTTGAATCATACTAATAGCATCCTGAGCATTTCTAATTCCCTGATTCAATACTGCTATATCAGACCTCATAAGCTCTCTAATCGCCAATCCAGCAGCATCATCTGCTGCACTGTTAATCCTTAACCCAGAAGATAATCTCTGAGTGGATTTTGCCAGTGCATTGTAAGAAAATTGTAAATTCCTTGCGGCATTCATTGCCATTAAGTTGTGATTAATTACCAAAGCCATTTTAATCCTCCTTGTTTAATTTTTTTGGCTTCCTTGCTTTATTTTTCTATTCGGCTGTTTTAAAAAAAACTTTAATCTTTTTATTGATGATTTTAAGATTTTTTATGAAAGGACAAATTTGAAAAACTCTATTTTATCTGTTACTACCTGTTTTCTTTCTCTTTTTTATCCATTCTATTCTTTTTTTTATCTCTCTTTCAAAACCAACTTCTTTTGGTGAATAGAAATTTTTATTTTGAATAGTTTCTGGTAGGTAGGTTTGATCCACAATTGCATATGGATAATCGTGAGGGTATTTATAATCTTTGCCATAATATAGCTTTTTCATAAATGAATTTACAGCATTTCTCAAGTGCATTGGCACTGGCTCATATCCACTACGTTTAATTTCTGTTTTAACACTATTTAATGCTTTATACACACTGTTACTTTTTGGAGCCGTGGCAATATAGATAATAGCCTGTGATAGGGGAAGGTCTCCTTCTGGCCTTCCAAGAAATTCAAAAGCCTGCCAGCTATTAACTGCAATAATTAGTGCCTGTGGATCTGCATTACCAATATCCTCACTTGCACATGCTATAAGTCTTCTAAAAATACTCCGTGGCTCCTCTCCTGCATCAAGCATTCTAAATGCCCAGTAAAGAGCAGCATCAGCATCACTACCCCTTAAACTTTTATGAAAAGCTGACAATAAATTATAATGCTCTTCATATTTTTTGTCATAAACAATTGTCCTCTTTCCTGTGCTTTTAAAAAAATCATCTTTATTAATGTAAATTGTTTTTGAATCAAATAGGCTCAATACCTGCTCAAAAGTGTTTAATAAAACCCTTGCATCACCATTACTAAACATTATTATATGCTCTTTAAACTCTTTGTAAAACTCTATTGAAAAACCCCTCTCTTTTAAAAAAGTTAATGCATTATCAAATATTTTACCAAGGTTTTCAAAGGTTAATTTTTCTAATACTATTAACTTTGTTCTTGAAAGAAGTGGAGAAATAATTTCAAAAGATGGATTTTCTGTGGTTGCACCAATGAGTATAATTAAACCTGATTCTATATGTTTCAGAAAAATATTTTGCTGAGATTTGTTAAAAGCATGGATTTCATCAATAAAAATAATCGATTGTTTACCACTGTTCTCAATTTTTTCTATAATCTCTTTAACATCCTTTTTTCCACTTAAAACTGCTGATAATTGATAAAAAGGCTTTCCCCATTTTGTGGCGAGTATATATGCAAGGGTGGTTTTGCCTACTCCAGGAGGTCCCCATAAAATAAGATTTAATGGTTTTTGCAAGTTTAATATAATTTTTTCATGCCCAGCAAAATCTTTAAAATTGGTAGGTCTAAGAATTTCATAAAGTGGTTTTTCAAAAAGCAACTTTAATCTCCAGGAGTATATGGAATAAAATATTTATCTGGATTTACTCTTATATTTTTGAAAATATCAAGATTATCACCTGCATCAAATGTCACAACTTTAACATAATCTGGCTTTTCCTTAATTTTATAGCTGCTACCTAATATAATCTTAAATTGACCTGTTTGATCTGGTGCAAGAGTATGGTAATATTTAATATTTGTGTTTTTACCTTTATAGTAGTTTGGTGTGTACACAATGGAATGAGTTAGCCGTCCTTTGCTAAAAACATTTACCAATACTTTAAACCAGTAGATAGTTTTATCTGAAGAGTTATTTGCATAAAAAGTTACTGTAAGCCAATAATATTTCTGTCCTTTTTTTACAGTATAATTTACATTGTATATTTTTATATACTTTGCTCTTTCTGTTCTGACCTCTGTCCGCTTTTTATTGGTTTCTTTAAACTTTTCCTTTCTTGAACAGGTAAAAAAAGATAAAAGAATAATAAAAAAAATAAAAAATTTTAAAATATTTCTATATTTCATAACACATTTATAACTTAACATTTCATTTTTTTCAAGGTTCTATTTTATTTTAAAGTAGATAACCTTTTAATTTATCAATATCTTTCTTGCTTCCAATAACAATAATAACATCCTCCTTTTCAAAAATAAAATTTGCATTTGGAACAATTATTGAATAATTTTCCCCAGCCTTTCTTTTAATTAAAACAATTTCAACATTATACCTGTTTGCTACATTTAATTCTCTTATACTGTGCCCAATAAATTTGGAAGGAGCTTCAAGTTCAGCTAAAAATTGTCCTGGCATTAATTGAATTTCTTTAAATTTGTCAAGAGAATTTATATAGGATGAAAACTGATTAAGAGTATCTCTTTTAAACACTTCCTGATTATATGCATTAATAACGTCATTTTTAGACACTGTGCCTATTATTCTGCTCTCTTTATTTACCACAGGTATCTCATCAATATTTAACTGTTCAAAGGCTTTCATAACTATATCAAGGGTATCTTCTTCATAAAAAAATCTGTTTAATGGTGTCATTATATCATATGCAACTAATAGTGGTTCAAGGTTTTCAAGATCATTTAACACATTTCTAAGTTCATCAATGGAAATTACACCAATAATTTTATCATCATTATCCACAACAAAAAAATTATGATTTGGAGTGGAAACTATTAATTCAACAAGATTTTTCAATGTTGTATTAGCATAAATTTTAACAAATTTTTTACTTAATACTTGAGAAACTTTTAATGATTTTAAAATATTTAATTCCTGGCCTTTTAAAAGATCAACTCCTCTTCTTGAAAGCTTTAAAGTATAGATTGAATCTTTCTGCAATCTGCTTGTAATTAAAACACTAATTATGCAAGAGATCATTAACGGTAATATAATAGTATAATTGTTGGTTAATTCAAAAATTATAACAATAGATGTAATTGGAGCATGCATTGCACCAGCAGCAACCGCACCCATTCCAACAAGTGCATACGCCCCAGGGGAAGCAATTACATTTGGAAAGAGGTCATGAAAAATAGTCCCAACAAAACCACCTAAATTTGCACCAATAAAAAGCGATGGGGCAAAAACACCACCTGAACCACCAGAGCCTATTGTAATAGAAGTAGCTAAAAGCTTCATAAATATTAATAGTAGCAAAAAATACCAGGTTAATTTACCAGTTAATGCAAGGGTAATTGTATCATAACCAACACCAAAAATATGTGGCAAATAAAGCCCTATAAAACCAATAATTAGTCCTCCTATAACAGGCTGAAACATTTCTGGGAATTTTAATTTTTCAAAAAAATCTTCAAATTTATACAAAACATTAATAAATAGGAGGGCAATAAAAGCAGCAAGAAACCCAAGAATAGTGTATGGAATCATTTCATATACTGATAAAAGCTCATACTTTGGCACCACAAAAGCAGGAAAATTTCCAAGAAAATGCCTTGAAACAACAGTAGAAGCAACAGATGAAACAACAATTGGAGAAAATTGGGATATTCCAAAATCACCAAGAATAACTTCCATAGAAAAAAGCGCACCTGCAATTGGCGCATTAAAAGTTCCGGCAATACCAGCAGCAGCGCCACATGCTACAAATGTCCTCAAATGAGAACCAGTAACTTTTAGAAATTGTCCAATTGTGGAGCCAAGAGCTGACCCAATCTGGACAATTGGCCCTTCCCTACCAACTGAACCACCAGAGCCAATGCAAACAGCTGATGCTATTACTTTTGCAATCATAACCCTTGGTCTAATAGTACCACCTTTTAAAGCAATTGATTCCATTACCTCAGGTACACCATGACCTTTAGCTTCTCTTGCAAAAAAATAAACAATAGGCCCAACAATTAATCCACCAAGTGCAGGAGCAAATAGTTTTACATACCAAGGAAGTGAAAGTACATAATCGAGATTGTAATGAAATGAACCAAAAAAAAGTTTTTGAAAAAATTTAATTGCATATCTGAAGAATACAGCACCAAAGCCTCCTAATATACCAATAAAAACAGCAACAATAACCATAAAAGTATGCTCTGGTATATGGAAGCTTTTTTTCCTGAAATCTAAAATATTTGTGAAGTGTTTAATTAAGGGCAATTTATTATGCAATTTTCCACTTAAAATAATTTTTCTTATTTTTAATTATGAATTTTCAGCCTTGAACTTTTATTACCTGTCTAAAATTATTGATTTTTTAAATATATTAAAAAAATTTAAAAAGCAACAACAAAAATAAATTTCTTGACAATTATAAAAAAATATATATTTTACCAGTAGCATGGAATGGCTCAAAGAAAAAGAGAGTGGAATAATACTCTATGTGCATATAGTGCCAAATGCAAAAAAGTCTGAAATCATTGGTGAATATAGTGGCAGATTAAAGATAAAAATTTCTTCTCCACCAGTTGATGGTGCTGCAAATAAAGAGATTAAAAAATTTTTTTCAAAGTTACTAAATTTAAGTAAATCAAAAATAGAAATTATTAGTGGAGAAAAATCTAAAGATAAAGCAATTTTTTTTAAAGATATTGAAAAAAACAAATTTGAAAAAATATTAGGAGGAGTATGATGCCAATATATGAATATGAATGTACAGAGTGTGGTACTATTATTGAAAAAATGCATAAAATAAGTGAAACTCCTGAAATTACTTGTCCCAAATGCTCTGCTGTTATGAGAAAACTAATTTCACCATCTGCCTTTCATTTAAAAGGCTCAGGATGGTATGTAACAGACTATGCTAAGAAAAACAGTAGTTCTAAAAATGATAAAAATAGTACTGCTACCCCTAATAGCTGCTCATCTTGCACAAATAGTTGCGGAGCAAAAGCAGCAAATGAATAACTACTTTTTTAAAGCAAAAGAGATTTTTGATAACATAGAATTTGTTAAAACATTAAAAATAAATTTAATAGATGTTGCAGAAGAATCTGCAATTTGTGATTTTGTTGTATTAAAAAAGCATGCAAATTATATAGGTGGGTTACATGGTGGTGTTGTTGCTGGAGTAGTTGATACCATTGCTTTTTTCCCTGGCAAACTATTACCTTCAGGGATGAAGCTGACAACATCAGGGTTTAATATAAAATTTTTCAGACCAGCTAATTTAGGTGATAAATTAAGAGCAATTGCTAAAATTATATATTGTGGCACACGGAGAATTACTGTTAATGTTGATGTTTTTTTTAAAGAAAATAAAAAAATTGTTGCAAATGCTTCTGTTGATTTAATGGTGTTAAAATGAGTATTTTTTATTTAAACCAGGGTTTTCCTCTTGATGATTCTCTATGGGATGGGTTAAATTCTCCATTTGAAATTCAATTTTTAAAAGAGAAATACCTTGTTAATCCAGGGGAAAAAAAGATAGAACCACTAAATTTTCATTCAAATATCCCTACAACTTTTTATCCAATACTCATTAATTATCAAAAGCAAAGAGAAAAATTAGAAAATATTGCCATTGATGAATTAGTAGCTGTTGAATTTAGAAAAGATTGGGGGTTCTTTTTTAGAGGAGTTCATTCATTAAAAGAGGAATTAGTTTTAAGCAGAGTAAAAAATGTAGAAACTTTTAATAAAATAATGGAAATATTCAATGGAAAAAAGCTTCAAATGGGTGATTCTTCATACCTGCTTGAGCCATTAAAAGATTTTTTTATTGCTTATATTTTTTGGGAAGGAGATGAGGATTTTCCTTGTTCATTAAAAATTTTATTTGATAGAAAACTTGCAAATATCTTTATGCAGGATATTGTATGGGGTGTAATTGTTGAAACCAACTACCGAATCAAAAATTTTCAGAGTTATCTATCTCTATTTGAATATTCTAAAATCTTCTCTACAAGAACAGCTTCAGAATAATAAAAGTATATATTCCTGCCATTAAATCATCTGCAACCACACCTATACCATTTGGTAATTGCTCCAATCTTTTAACAGGAAATGGTTTTCCAATATCAAATATTCTGAAGAGAATAAAAGCTATTAGATAGTTTTTAAAATTAATTGGAAGCATAAACACAGATATAAAGAAACCAAGCCATTCATCTATTACTATTTCAGAAGGGTCTTTTTTATTAAAAATTCTTTCAACATCATAGCAAATAAAAAATGAATAAATACTCCCTGCTATAATAAAAAAAAGAATAAAAACATGAGAGAAGTAGTAATTAATAAAAAGAGCAAAAGGAACAGATGCCAATGTTCCAATAGTTCCAGGCATAAACTTTGAATAACCTGAGTAAAATCCTGTGGCTATTAAAATATGAACTTTTTCTGAAATTGATTGCTTCATTTATGTTCTTTTAAATCTTTTGAATATTTCATTTTTGCTAATTTCAATTAAAATAGGTCTACCATGAGGGCAAGTTCTATTATTGGGAACTGCATCAAGCTCTTTTAATAAAAAGAAAATATTTTTTTCATCTAATTTTGTGCCAGCTTTTAAAGCAGATTTACAAGCTATTGATGAGAGCACTCTTTCATTAATCTCATCTATTGTAGTGGAACTATTTTTAGTTTCTAACTCTTTAACTATAATCTCTATAAGCTCTTTAGGTTCAATGTGCTCAAGAATAACTGGCACTCCTTTTAAAACAAGTGTTTTATCATCAAATTCTTCAATTAAAATCCCAAGCTTATTTATATGCTCAATATGTTTTAATAAAATCTTTTTTTCTCTATCCAATATTTCTAAAATCTCTGGAATAAGTAACTTTTTAATGCTCTTATCACCTGATGATAAATTATTTTTCAGCTTTTCAAGCTGTACCCTTTCATGTGCAGCATGCTGGTCTATAATGTAGAGGGACTCTCCTTTTTTAAAAAGCAAAAAAGTGTCAAGAAAATACCCTAAGTAATCAAGATTTGAATAAAAAGGAGCATTTGAACTATAATTATCATCAGAGAAAAACTTCCCAAGATTTACTTCCTCTTCCATTTCATTATGAATGTGAAAATCTATATTCTCTTTTGCTCGGTATTTTTCTATTGAAGATTTAATAAAATTTTTAAATTTATCAAATGACTGAAAAGGCTTTTCTTCTTCTTTTCTTTGAATAAAAAAATTTGAGGAGTGAGAAATAACTGTCTCTATATTGTTCCTGATAATATTGAATAATTTCTTCTCATCATGAAATTTTACTTCTAATTTTGCAGGATGCACATTAACATCCACCTTTGATGGCTCAATATTAATGAACAAAAATATGTATGGATAACGCTTTTCAAAAATTTTACCTTTGTATGCTTCCTTTATTGCAAAATATATAACTTTGTCTCTGATAAATCTTCCATTTAAAAATATATTTATATCATTTGAATATGATGATGTTATATCAGGTGGAGATAGGTATCCTGAAATGTAAAAATCTTCTTCCTCAACTGTAAATGGTATGAGATTAGATGAGATTTCTTCAGAGTAAATCTGCTCTATTCTTTCAAGAATACTTTTGCATTTTTGATAAAATTTATTACGACTATTTGAAATAAAAGTAAACTCTTTTTCTGGATTAGATAACAGAAACCTTTTTACAACATTTTCAATATAAGCATTTTCAGTGGCTGTTTTTTTTAAAAATTTGAGCCTTGCAGGTACATTAAAAAAAATATCACGCACCTCTATTGTAAATCCTGGGTTAATTGCTACCTCTGAAACATTTTTAATTATTCCACCTTCTAAAAAAATTTCAAAACCAACATTGCAAGAAGAAGTTTTAGTCTTGGCTCTTACCTTGCTAACAGATGCTATACTTGGTAGAGCTTCTCCACGAAAACCAAGAGTTTTAATGCAATAGAGATCATCTATATCAGAAATTTTACTTGTAGCATGCCTTTCAAATGCAAGGAGAAGGTCATCTCGAGTTAATCCCACTCCATTATCTGAAATTTTAATTAATTTTTTACCAGCATTTTTAATTTCTATTTTAATTTTATCAGCATTTGCATCAATAGAATTTTCCACAAGCTCTTTAACCACTGATGCAGGTCTTTCAACTACTTCACCTGCTGCTATTTTGTTTACAATTTTTTCTGGTAATAATTTTATTTTGCGAGTCATGATAATTTCTCTATATCTTTAATTTTCAATTTTATATCCATTTTGCCATTTTCCTTATATGAATAAGGATAATAAGACACATTTAAAGAATCTCCTATGGTAATATTATCTTTTATTCTATTAAAAGCAAGTGCTTCAAAAGAGCTACTACCCTGCTCTAATGTCAACTTAACATGATTAATCCCAAAAATTCTAACAGATGTTACAAGAACATCCTCTGTTAAAAGTGTAGGTTCAATATTAGATGGCCCAAAAGGCTCTAACATCTGAAATTCTCTAATAAGAGAATCACCTATTTCATCAAAATTTACCTTTTTATCAATGTAAACCTTTTTATAAAAATCTTCCTTTCGAGTGAGTTTCTTTACAGTATCTTCAAAAGCCTCTATAAAGTCGTGTAATTTATCTTTTTTTAAAGTAATACCAGCAGCATACTTATGGCCACCAAAATTCTCCAAAAATTCTGAGCATAAGCTTAACGCTTCATAAATATCAAAATCTTTTATACTTCTTGCAGAACCTTTGCCTTCATTACCATTGAAACTAATGAGAATAGTTGGTTTGTAATACTTCTCCACGAGTCGTGAAGACACAATTCCAATAACACCTTCATGCCAGTTATCAGAATATAGAACAATACTATGTTTATCTTTAAGGTTTTTACTTTTTTCTATTATTTTAAGTGCTTCTTTTAATATCTTTTCCTCTATTTTCTGCCTTTCAAAATTATTCTGCTCAAGTAAAGATGCTATTTTTAATGCATTGGAATAGTTATCAGTGGTTAATAGATTGACTCCAAGAGAGGCATTATCTAAACGACCTATTGCATTAATCCTTGGTGCAAGTCTGAAACCAACACTCCAATAATTTAACTGACCCTCTCTAATTCCACAAATCTGTTTTAACGCTTTTACTCCCATTCTTCTGGAGCGCTCAAGCTCTGAAAGACCAAATTTTACCAATATTCTATTATCAAATTTCAAGGGACAAATATCAGCAATTGTTCCAAGAGCAACTAAATCAAGAAAATTTTTCAAATTTAACTCTTCTCTATTTTTCCAGAAATTGGAATCTCTCAATTTCATTCTAAGACCTATTAAAAGGTAAAATGCTATTCCAACACCAGCAAGGTCTTTAAATGGGAAATTACAATCTTTTTGCTTAGGATCAACTATTGCAAAAGCAGACGGGACTTCATCTGGCACTTCATGGTGATCAGTAACTATTACATCTATTCCCAATGAATTTGCAAACTCAATCTCTGCAATATTGCTAACACCACAATCAACTGTAATAATTAATTTAATATTTTCCTGTTTAAACCTTTTAATAGCTTCAATGTTTAAACCATATCCTTCTGTCAGTCTCGAAGGGATGTAAAATGAAATGTTTTCAGCACCAATTGCTTTAAAAAAATTATATAAAAGTGAAACAGAGGTAATACCATCAACATCATAGTCCCCATAAATAACAATTTTCTGTTTTCTTTTAAGTGCATATATTATCCTATCACAAGCTTGCTCAAGATTTTTAAGCAATAAAGGGAAACTTAATGATTGTAAAGATATATTAAAAAATCTTTTAATAACATCTGAATCTGTTAAACCTCTATTTATTAAAATCTGAGATGTTATACTGCTAATCTTAAATTCCCGCGCAATACTGTCTTGTAGTTTTTTATCCTCTTCATAAATAATCCATTGACTTTTCATGTTAATTTAATTATCATAAATTGTTAATTTATTCAATTAGTTTTTAAAATTAATATTTTATAAATAATTAGGGAGAGAACCTATTATGAAAAAGCAGAAAAGCTATGAAGTTGCATACAATATTGCTGTGGAAAATTTGAGAAAATTAACTTTCCCAGACATTATTGATAAAATAAAATTTTCAGGTTGTAATATTATTAGCAATAAAAATGGAATAATTGATTTTAGTATAAAATTATTTAATGACCAGTATGAAATAACCTATCCAGATTTTAATTTCTCAGCAAAAAACTCCAATATAGTTTCACTTGCAACTAAAATTATGATTTTACACTATATAGAAAAAGCCAATCCTTATCTAAAACCCACTGGTGAACTTGTTAGTTACAAACATATTCCTGGTGCTTTTAATTATTATCCTGTTTTTCAAAAAAAAGCTATTCTTCCATTATTGGAAAAATATAAAACCTCAAATGATTTAAAAATTTTAATAGAAAAATTAAAAGCATCAAAAATTGAAATGGGAGATTTTGCATTTAAAATAAAGGCATTCCCTAAAATAGATATTACTGTTATTTTCTGGGAAGGAGATGAAGAATTTTCATCAACACTTGATTTTTTATTTGATTCAAGCATAAAAGATATGCTATCATTGGAAGATATAGTTGTGCTATCACAAATGTTAAGCAAAAGAATGCTTTTTGTTTAAGTTATTAATATGGAGTTAAAAATGAAAGATTGCAGCCATATTCAAAATGTGTTAAAAAATACTTTCCTACTAATTAATAAATTAACCAAAAAATATTTTATTACACCTTTCCCAGATTACAATGAGATAAAATCATTTCTTGAGAATTTTCAAGAAGATAATTTAGAGGAATTTAACAAATTAATAGAGGATTTTTTTGCAAAAATAGAATTAAAAATTATTCTTTGCAATAAAGAGTCTTCAGAACATATTAAAAAAGTTCTTCTCGATATTAGAGAGCATATAAAAACAATTAGTAGTGAAATTGGTAAAATAGATAAGCATTCAAAACAGATTTTAGAAAAGGTAAATTGTTTTGATGAAAATAGTAATAGAGAAGAGCTGAAAGGTGAAATTCAAAACTTTTTTGAAAAATTTATTGGTTTTATTAACAAACTCAACAGTAAAATTGATCAGATTAATGGTCGTCTTGAAGATGAAATAAAAAACCAGTTATTAAAAGACAAACAGATTGAAGAATTAAAAGAGAAAGTTTACATTGATGAATTAACAGGACTTTTAAATAAAAGAGGGTTTGATGAAGTTTATGATAGACTCAGTAAGCTTGAACAAAAGTTAAATATTCTCTTTATTGACATTGATAATTTTAAAAAAGTAAATGATACCTTTGGTCATATTGCTGGAGACCTAATATTAAAAAAAGTTTCAGAGATTTTAAAGAAAAATTTAAGAGATGAAGACATTGTTGCAAGAATTTATGGTGATGAGTTTATAGTTTTATTTAAAAATTTAAATAAAGAAACTGCTTATTACATTTCTGAAAGAATTCGAAAAACAATAGCCAATGGTAAATTTATCTATAATGACAAAGAAATTAAAATTACAATTAGTGGTGGACTCAGCAGTATAAAAACATGGTTGAGCAAAGATAAAAATATAGAAATTGCCGATAAACTTCTATACAGAGCAAAGCAATCTGGAAATAGAATAGAGGTAGAAAAATGATAAATTTTTCTGAAATAAAAAATAAAAGTATTTTACATTATATAATCAGATCAAAACCAGAACATAGAAAAGCTGTTTATGTTGAAGCTATAAATGCATTAAACCCATTTGTTAAGCCAGGTTATAGGTTTGTATCTGTATCAATAAATGAAAAAAATCTTGAAGAATTTAAAAAGAATTTAGAACAAAATTTAGTAGAAGCCTACTTTTATTTATAGAAGGAGCTTGTTATGACAAACAATTGCTATGAAATATTATTAAAAAGGAAGAGCACAAGACACTTTCAGGAGAAAGATGTTGAAATGGAGCTAATTTATAAAATTTTAGAAGCTGCAAGGTGGGCACCTTCTGGTTTAAATAATCAACCTTGGAAATTTATAATTATTAAAAATCACGAGATAAAAGAGAAAATAGCCAATCTTTCACATTACAGAAGAATTTTTCTTGAAGCCCCTGTTTTAATCCCCTTTTTCCTTGATAAATCATCTATATATCATAGGGAGAAAGATATTATGGGTGTGGGAGCTGCTGTTGAAAATATTTTAATTGCTGTTGAAACATTAGGTCTTGGTGCAGTTTGGCTTGGTGAAATTATAAAAGCAAGAAAAGAGGTAGAAGATATACTCCAAACTCCTGAGAATCTTGAGCTACTTGGAGTGGTTGCTCTTGGTTATCCAAAAGAAACCAACAAAAAGAGAAAAAGAAAAAGGAAAGAGCTTAAAGAGATAATTTTCAAAGAAATTTTATAACATCAAGGAGATTTTGATTGAAAAAATATAAATTCATTCTATTTTTTTTACTTTTTATTACTATCTTCATTAGCTGCTCCAAAAAAAACATCCCTCAAGTTGTTGAGCCAGATCCTTTGTATAATGAAGCTATTTCTCTTTATAACAGGGGAAAATATGAAAAAGCCTCTGAAAAATTCCTTGAATTTAAAAATAGGTTCCCTTTTGACAAAAGAATTCTTGAAGTAGAAATTAAATATTGCGATAGCTTATACAAAGCAGAAAAATATATAGAAGCAGAAAATGCTTACCTTGAATTTATAAAACTTCATCCAAAAAATAAATTAGTCCCATATGCTTATTATCAGCTTGGAATGATTCAATATAAACAGATTTCCACTATTGACAGGGATCAATCAAAACTCCATGAAGCATTGAAATATTTCTCATATTTAATTAAAAGATTTCCAAGAAGCAGGTTTGTTACAGTTGCCCTGCATAGAATTCATGAATGTAAAAGAAAAATTGCAAAAAATAACTTTTATATTGGATATTTCTATTTTAAGCAGGAGAGATACAAAGCTTCAATTGCAAGATTTGAAAAAATTTTAAGACTTTACCCCGGCTTTATTGATGACAAAGTAATGTATTATCTTGGAAAATCTTACATTGATATTGGAAAAAAAGATAAAGGTATTAACATATTAAAGCAATTAGTAAAGATTTACCCTGCAAGCAGGTATACTTATAGAGCAAAAAAATTAATAAAACATCCTGTAAAAGATAGATTCAATTTATGGGCACGAATAAAAGAATATTACTTTATGGATGAAGAAGATGTTAATGACAAATATTATTCACCTGGGAGAAAAGAGTTTGCATACCCACCTTCTTCAAGCTTTGCATACGATTTGAAACTATTATCAGAAAAAAAGAGAACCCTTGTAACTTTAAAAACCTCAGAGACAATAAAGAAAGAGTATAAAAAGAGTGAAGATATATCTCGTGAAGAGGGAGAAGAGAATAAAATACCTGTTAATGTTTCTGCAAATGAAGTGGATTACCTTGACAATGGCCAGAAGGTTGTTTTTCAGGGTGGCGTAGTTGTTACAAGAGAAGACCTGGTTATAAAGTGTGATAAATTAATTGCTTATTTAAATAAGAAAAACAAAAACATTTACAAAGTAGAGGCTATAGATGGAGTTGAACTTTACTACCTTACTAAAGAGGGACGGGCAGATAGAATTGTATACTATGTCCCAGAAAATAAAATAACCATGTATGGCAATCCTGTTCTCAAAGATGGCAACAGCATAGTAACAGGAAAAGAGATTATATACTTTGTTTCAACTCAGAAAGTTTTTGTTATGGGCGGAAATAATAAAAGAGGTAAAATAATAATTGAGGGGAAATAGATGCTTAAAGACATATCAGTTAAAGAAGCAATTAAGCTTATACTTCAAAATAGCGAGACACTTACAACTGAAAAAATATTTCTATCAGATGCATTAAATAGGACAATAGCTGAAGATATTATTGCTTCATACAATATCCCACCATATGATAATTCTGCTATGGATGGTTTTGCTCTACGAAGTGAAGATACAGTTGGTGCCAGTGAAAATAATCCTGTTAAACTAAAAATTTTAGGTACAGTTTCAGCAGGCTCTCTTTTTAACAAATCAGTTGGCAAGGGAGAAGCTGTTAAAATAATGACAGGCGCTAAAGTGCCAGAAGGTGCAAATTGTATTGCAAGGAAAGAAATTACAAAAGAGGAGAATAATTTTGTCTATATTTTTGAGCATATAAAAGAGAACAATGATCTAAGAAAAGCAGGAGAGGATATAAAAAAAGGTGAAAAAGTTATAAAAAATGGTACCACTATTACTCCTGCTGTTTTTGGGATTTTATCTTCATTTGGCAGGAGTTATATAAAAGTTTTTAAGCAACCTGTTGTATCAGTCCTTGTAACTGGTGATGAAATTGTTGATATTGATGAAGAACTATCTAAAGGTAAAATACGAAACTCCAACGGCTTTACTTTGAGAGCAATGCTAAGTCAGCAGGGGCTTAATGCCTGCTTTTCAGAAATTATTGATGATAATCCAGAAATTTTAAAAGAAAAAATAAAAAATTCTCTCAACTCTGATATTATACTTTCAACAGGTGGAGTGTCAATGGGAGAATACGATTTTGTCAAAGATATTATTATTGAACTTGGCTTTGAGCCTATTTTTTGGAGAGTTAGAGTAAAACCTGGCAAGCCTCTATTTTTTGCTAAAAAGGGCAAAACTCTATTTTTTGGTATCCCGGGCAATCCAGTTTCTACAATGTCAAGCTTTTACAACTTTATCTTACCTGCAATTAGAAAAATGTCAGGGAAAAAAGAGCTCTTTCTTAGAAGATTCAAAGCCATCCTTCAAGATAATATAAAAAGAAAAGATGTTAGATGTGAATTTATAAGAGGTATTCTCCATTTAAAAGATAATAAATTCTTTGTTACAACTACAGGTGCGCAAGGTTCAGGTATTTTATCATCAATGAAAAAAGGCAACTGCTTTATTATTATTGACGAAGGCGAGCCATTTGTAAAAAAAGGTGACAAAGTTACAGTAGCTATTTTTGATAGCAATTTTTACTATGAATAATTCTAAATATTTAGGCTACTTATTTTTAATAACTATTTTCATTCTATCAGTTATAAAGGTAAATACATCAAATCTACCAGAAGAATCTGATAAAGTTGTACATTTCTTTTTATATATATTATCTGCTTTTTCATTTTACCTTATAAAATGTAAACATTTTGTTGTTTCTGCTATTATTTACGGCATTTTAATAGAAATAATACAATATTTTATCCCATGGCGGAGCTTTTCTGTTGGAGATATTCTATCCAATAGTGCAGGAGCCTTAACTTTTTATATTATTTTTAAATATTATAAAAATAACAAAAGTTCATTATGATTACTAATATTAAAAAAGTGTTTGACAACATTAAAAAACTGTAGTAAAAATAATTTTTAGTGTTACCAAAATTTAAAGGAGGGTTACAATGAAAAGGTTACTTTTATTTGTAGTTGCAATTATTTTTGCAATGACTCTTTCTCTATCAGGTGCTGTTAAAATGAAAATCGGTATTGTTACAACACCTCAATCTGGTCACTATATTGCCTGTAAAAAATTTAAAGAAATTGTTGAGAAAGAATCAAATGGTAGATTTAAATTCAAAATTTACCACAGTGCATCATTAGGTAATGAAAGCTCAATTTTACAACAAATTCAGCTTGGTACTGTTGATCTCGGTGTAATTACATCAGGACCAATTGGTAATTTTAACAAAAAAATTCAGCTCTTTGATCTACCTTTTATTTTCAAAGATTATAAACAGGCAGATGAAATTTTGGATGGTCCAATTGGTCAGGAAGTGTTAAAGTCTCTTGAAAAACAGGGTTTCAAAGGGCTACATTTTCTTGAAAATGGCTTTAGAAACCTTACAAACAACGTAAGACCTGTTCATACTGTTGCAGATGTTAAAGGATTAAAAATTAGAACAATGGCTGCTCCAATGCACGTTAAATTATGGAGAATGTTAGGTGCTAATCCTACACCAATGGGATGGCCTATTAACACAGCTCTTCAGCAAGGTACCATTGATGGCCAAGAAAATCCACTCTGGGTTATTGACAAATATAAACTTTACGAAGTACAAAAATATCTATCTTTAACAAGACACGTATATTCACCACTTGTATTTATTATGAATCTTAACAAATTTAATTCTCTTTCCAAAAAAGACCAGCAATTGTTCTTAAAAGCAGCAGCAATTGCATCAAATTATGAAAGAAAATGGAATAGAGATAACAATGCAAAATTTTTAAAACATTTAATTAAAATGGGAATGATTGTTGATGAGCATCCAGATATTAATAGTTTTAGAAAAAAAATAGCTCCAATGTATGATGATGCTAAAAAAACAATTGGTGCAAAGCTTGTAGATAGACTTCTTAATGCTGTAAAGTAGTAGTATGATTCAAAAATTTAGCAATTTACTCAATAAAATAACAGAGATAGTGGTAATGATTTTAATGGCTGCTATCTCTGTTATAATTTTTGGCCAGGTTATATGCAGGTATGTATTTAACCATTCACTATACTGGTCAGAAGAGGTTGGAAGATACCTGTTAATCTGGATAACTTTTTTAGGTGCTTCTGTTGGGGTAAAGCGATTTGCACATATTGGTATTGACTTTTTATACAATAGAACCTCTGGAATTTTTAGGAAAATTCTTGATTTCATAATAATTATACTTGGAATCTTTTTTGCCGCAATAATATGCTACTTTGGCTACAAATTTGCATATTTTGCAAGATTCCAAAAATCTGCGGCTCTTTTAATGCCAATGACAATTCCTTATGCATCAATTTGTGTAGGTGGTTTTTTAATGCTTTTACATTTTTTTGCAAATTTTATTGAATTTTTTAAAAAGAGTAAATAAATGAGTGTATTTTTAATAATTTTCTTAATAGTTCTATTTTTAATAAATGCTCCAATTTTTCTTGCTATTGCAATATCCTCTATTTTCACTCTGCTATTTTTTACAGATTTTCCTCTGATAATGGTAACGCAAAGAATGGTTAATGCTGTAGATTCTTTTCCTCTAATGGCAGTGCCTCTCTTTATGCTTGCAGGTGCTTTAATGGATGTAGGTGGTATTTCCAAAAGAATAGTGAACTTTGCTGAAGCTCTTGTTGGTTGGTTACCTGGAGGTCTTGCAGCAGTTGCAGTTGTTGCAAGTATGTTTTTTGCCGGTATTTCAGGCTCTGCTGCTGCTGATACTGCTGCGGTTGGAGCACTGCTTATTCCTGCTATGATTCAAAGAGGCTATAAAGATAGTTTTTCAGCAGCTATTCAGGCATCTGGCGGTTCAATTGGAGTTATTATTCCTCCAAGTATTCCAATGATAATATATGGCTTTATTACTGGCACCTCTATATCCAAGCTATTTGCTGCTGGTATTTTCCCTGGAATTTTAATGGGATTTTCATTAATACTTGTTGCTATTTTCATTTCAACCAAATATGGTTACGGTAGTGCAGTATCATTTTCTTTAAAAAATGTTTTTAAAACATTTAAAGAAGCTTTCTGGTCACTTGGTGCTCCAATTATTATTCTTGGAGGTATTTTAGGTGGAGTTTTTACTGCTACTGAAGCTGCTGCTGTTGCAGTAATTTATGGATTTGTTGTGGGAAAATTTATTTATAAAGAGCTCACTTTTAAAGATATGCCCAAATTACTTATTGATTCTGCTGTGCTTGCATCAATTATTTTATTTATAATTTCAACTGCTTCTATTTTTGGCTGGATAATCACTATGGAAAATATCCCTCAGCTTATTGGTAGTAAAATTTTAGGCTTGACAAACAATCCTATCTTAATACTGCTTCTCATAAATTTCATACTATTAATAGCTGGCACTTTTGTTGAAACAACTGTTTCATTGATTTTACTTGTGCCAATAATAATGCCAATAGTACCAAAACTTGGAATAGACCCTATTCAAATGGGTGTTATTGTGGTTACTAACCTTGCTATTGGAATGCTTACCCCACCACTTGGAATTTGTCTGATTGTATCATGTGGAATTTCAAGGAATTCTATAATTGAAGTTAGTAGAGCAATTTTACCTTTTCTTGTGGCTTTAATCTTTGACCTTTTAATAATCTCATTCTGGTCTCCAATTACTATGTTTCTGCCATCATTAATGAAATAAAATAATTTG
>CAZIZE010000097.1:0-3345 GCA_964543655.1 uncultured bacterium | reverse complement strand
TGTTTTTGCAGGAATTTCAGTTGCTTTTTCAACATACTCTTTTTTAGGCATATAATATAACTCTTTTGTTTTATAAGTATGATTACCATTTTTGTCTAATACATTTGCTCTAAAATATATCTTTTCATAATTTTTTGCTTCTTCTATAATCTTGCTACTTTCAGTTTTGCTTGAAGTTATTAAATTTATAAAATCAAATCTTTTCCAATTTGTTTTATCAAAAGAATAATCAAATATTACTGATTTTGCATTTTCTATTTGCCAATTGATTTTGAATTGGTTGTTTTGTAGGTATTGAGGGATGAATTGGATTGTTGAAGTTGTTAAATTATTTGAATTTGTTTCTTCATTTACAACCTGATAATAAAAAGATTTACTCAAACTATCTCCATTCATATTTGTTACTACAACCTCTAAAGGCAGTATATAAGGTTCTTTGTTCCATTCAGGTTTTACATAAATATAAAATTCTATGAATCCATTTTCATTAATTCTATTTTCGACTTTATCTATTTGTGCACCTGCCATTAACCATTTAAATTGAAATTTATTTAATACTTCTTTTTTTAATACTGTTTTAATTTTAATTTTATTAATTTGACCACCTTTTATAGTAGGTAAAGAATTTGTATATTTTTGAAATATATTTTGTATACTCTCTTGTTCTTTAAAAGTTGGAAAATAGTTATCCAGAAACTTTCCAATACTATTTAAAAATCTTTTTGCTTTTTCTTTATTTATACCATTATCTACTCTCAATGCAATTGTAATTGCTCCATTATATGTAAGCTTATTATCTAACATAAGAGTTCTTGAACCATCATTTAACCCTGCACCCACGATAATTCCCTCAGCTAAACACACATCAATATCATCTTTAAAATAAGAATAATTTTTATTTACTTTATAATAGTCAATGATATTCAACTCTTTAACTTTATTAGAAGCAATTTCTGTATAGTTTTTTTTGCCAATAAATTGTTTATAAATTCTTCCGACTATAGCCATTGCTGTTGCTCTATTTACAGTATTAAAAGGCAAAACTCTATTATTGTCTCCATTTATTATGGATTTGTATTTACCATATGTAAGCCATATCTTTTCATTTAATGTTAATTTTTTACCATTTTGTTCATCATCAAGGTCATTAAAGAAAAAATCTTTTTTATTTTTCAAAATAGCATCAAAAAACTTATCCATAAACTCTTTATCTTGATAAGGATTGTATTTTATTGCTTTTAACATCATTATAAAGAAATCTTTTCTATTTATCGGTTCTCCCAATTTTTTTATATCTCTATAATCAAAAAGAGAATAACCATAATAATAATTATGATCTAAATTTAACATCAATTTAACTTTTATATCTTCATTCTTTGAAAGCTTATCTCTTTCAGCAATCATTTCAGCAGTATTTTTGATCTTTTGCCATTTGGTTAAAATGTCGTTTTTATTGTTGTCATTATAAATTTCATCTAATGCAAAATCATATTTCAATAAATTTATTAGATAGTATTGATAGGAATTTATTCCTCGGAAAATTATATTAGCTTTGCTAACAAAATCACTTATCACTTTTTTTCGACTTAATGCATTATGTTCCCTATATTGTTTGCTATTTAATATATTCCAAAAATACCACCTAAAATCAATTAACTTCCCTTTCCCTCCCATAAATTGAATATCACTTAACAATGTATTTTTCCCAAAATCAGTCCAAATTATTGATATGCTATTTGCAACCACATTTATTGCATCAAAAGCTGCTTTTTTTAGACCTATACTATTTATTTCTAACTTATTGTTTTTAAAAGATATCAGCTCATTAAAAGTTTGTCCTTCAAATGTAGCATCATTTTTTGCATGTTTAATTAAAAATTCAATAGATGATTTAAAAAAGATTTTTTCAAGTAAACTAATTGCAATTTGTTGCTTTATTCTATCAGAATTAAATAAATAATTATCTTCCGAAATATAAAAGCTTTTATATTTTAAATTATAAATTAATGATTTCCAATTTAAATAATTCTTTTTTGCTCCAAAAAAATCTACTTGATTTGAAATACCTGAGTGTAATTGTTCTATAGTGTGCGTTAAGATAATCATTGATAAACTTAATGAATTTTTTAATATTTTTGGAGAATCTTTTAATATTTTAAAATCCAATAGTGCTTCTAAGAAATATGATCCACCTTGAACAACTACTTTATCATATGAAAGTTTTGGAGGTATAAAATTTTCCTTTATTCCTTCTATGGAACTTGGTATATTATTAATATAATTTAAAAAATCTTGTGCACCTTTTGACATTTTATTTCCAACATATAAGTCGGATTTTAAACTTTTCATAATTTCGATAAATTCTACACCCTTCATAGCAATGAAATTTTTATATAAATCATCTATTTGCGATTGTTGGCTTGATTGTTCTATTACAGAAAATGAAAAATCCATTATTTTCAAAAAAGAATCTAACCCAAAAAAAAATTTATCTACATTATCTAAATATTTATTATATTTATTAATTTTTTTAGACATTAAAATGGCTTTTTCAATTAATTTCTCTTGGTCTTTTTTTAATGTTGAAATACGATTATTCAAATACTCTTGAATTTTTAAAATATAATATTTTAGTTTTGGGTCATTTTTTTTAGCAATCCATTTATTCAACTGTTCTGATTTTTTTATCATTTTCATAAGAATTTTTTTTCGTTTTTCATTAGTTTTTGCTAACTTTAATTCTGTAGTTTCTTTTAAAAGAAAGCTATAAGTATTTTTAATAATTGCATTACCATAATATGTATTAACTGCTTGCCTAAAATCATTAAAATTATAAATATTATTTGTTTGTGATAGGTATTCATCAAACAAGCTTAGCAACATTATTTTAATTTCCTTTTTGTCCAATCCTATATTATATTCATTATCAAGATTGAATAAAGACTGGAAATTTAAATCATTGAAAATCGTTGCAGTAATCATTTTATTCATTTTACTATATAAAGAAATGTTTGAATATATATCAAAAAAATCTTTTTCGTTTACTGTTAGTGTATTAACTGTTTCAATATCATTACTACTAATATGATAATCAACTAATGTATATTTCAAATGTTTTACACAGTTACTTCTATAGCCTTTATAAATTTTTGATCCTTGCATCGTTCCACTCACAACCGCACTTGCCTCAGAAGTCCCATACTCTCTACTATACTTTTTCCCATCAAAAGTCCAAATACCATCTTCTACCCATTCATCAATCCATTCTCCATAGTTTGAATAAATCGCTCTTTTTCCTGTTTTTCTATCAAGCGATCCTACTGCTACTACATAGTTATAACCTGC
>CAZIZE010000096.1:0-57474 GCA_964543655.1 uncultured bacterium | reverse complement strand
TTGTAATGGCGGAGAGGGAGGGATTCGAACCCTCGATAGAGGTTTTAGCCCCTATACTCGCTTAGCAGGCGAGCGCCTTCAGCCGACTCGGCCACCTCTCCTATAAAATCTGAGAAATGTAAATAATGAACAAAATGGCGGAGGAGGTAGGATTCGAACCCACGGAACCCCGCTAAGGGCTCAACGGTTTTCAAGACCGCCGCCTTCAACCACTCGGCCACTCCTCCTTTGGAGATGACCTTATTTGCATAAAATATCACATTTGTCAAGACTTTAAATACTATTTTTTTACAATTCTTTTATAAAACATTTACCCCAAGGATATACATTAAAATTGTTAAAGTAACAGCACTGAAAATAGTTGAAAAGAAAATTGTACCTGCCACAATATCAGGCCTTGTGTTGTAATTTATAGAATAGAGTAGAGGAATTATTGCAGATGGTGTACTTGTCTGGATTATTAAAATTTTTGCTGGCATTCCATGAATATTTAGTAACAAGCAGAGAAAAAAAGCTATTATTGGAGAAATTAAAAGTCTTATAACACAGCTTCCTGCAATTGGTTTAAAATTGGTTTTTAAATCAGTTCTGGCAAGTTGCATTCCGAGTAAAATTAATAACGCTGGAATTGCAGCCTCTCCCATAAGAATAAGAGGCTTCATAATTAATTGGGGTAGGGTAATATTAAAATATTTAAAAACAACAGCTATTAAAATTGAATGAAATAATGGCACTCGTACAATTTCTAATAAAGATTTTTTTATTGAACTTTTTCCCCTTGAAGCAATAAACACTGCAAGTGTTCCAAGTGGAAAAGTAAACATTACTAAAATAATAATTGCATAAGTTAAACCTTTGTCTCCAAAAGCAAACATTATTAAGGGGATTCCAAAGTTTCCTGTATTCATCATAACTGTAGCGAGCGATAGAGCACTTTTCTCCATAAAATCTAATTTCATAAAGTATCCTGTTATAGTGGATAGCAGCCACAATAACAATGTTAGAAGAATCATAAAAAATATTGCTTTGGGAACAAAGGATGAAATATTTTCATGACTTTTAAGTAAACCTTCAAATATCAAGCAAGGGGTTAGAAAATATAGAGTTAAATCAGAGATAGATTTAAAATCTGGTGATTTTACTTTTTCAAAGAAGTAACCAACTCCTATGATTATAAATATAGGAAGAATAACTTTTAAAAAAATCATATTATAAACCTTTGATAAATTTTGAATATTTTTTTAAAAAGATTTTCAAAAGAATGCTCTGATATATAATTGAAAAATTTTAATGTATCTGGGAACTTATTTTTAAAAAAACTTTCCGCATAATGCTCAATAGAATCTTTCAGCTTATCTATAAAACCTTCTATATCACTGTCAACCGGTTCATCAATAGATTTTAACCTTGGCAAGGGGACAAGTTTAATCACTCCATTTTCTATTAAATCTCTATGTATCCATGCTTCAATATCTGGCAATTTTGTAACAATCGCAGCACAACCGCATGCAAGTGATTCTATTACAACAAGAGGAAGACCTTCAAAAAAAGATGGCAAAATAAACAGATGAGAATCTCTAAACTTTTCTGCAAGTTGTTCCTGGGATAATTTACCTAAAAAAATAATGTTTTTAGAGGATTCTGCTAATTTCATTATTTGCATAGCTTCTATATTATTAAAATCTCCAGCAATATAAAGGAAAGTTTTTGAAGAAAACTTAGGATTTAACTTTTTAAAAGCTGATATTAGACAAGGCACTCCTTTAGAAAAGCTTACCTTTCCTGCATAGATAATTTTAAAATAGTTTCTATGTTTAAATTTTTTTTCTACTGGACAAAAAATATCATTAGCATAACCACTTCCTGTAACAATTACTTTCTTTGAGTCTAATTTAAGCCAGTTAATAATTTTTGCTTTTTGTTCCTCTGTTAATGCAAGCACACAGCTTATTTTCTGCAAATCAGAATAAATCTTCTTCTCAATAAAAGGTGCTAACACACTTTGTCTCAATGCTGTACCGTGGCAAGATGCAATTACAGGAACATTATCAAAAATTTTTATTGCAAGTGCAGTTGCTATCCACAAATGGTTAGAATGAACAATATCAGGTTCCCAATTGTACCTTACTTTGTTAAAAACATTGGCAAACACATCTATATAATCTTTGAACATTTTTTCATTAAAAGATGAAAATTTGATACTTTCATATGGCATAACATCGCTCATTCCAGCAATTGTAAATTTTGTATGTTTTCCAAAATAGACAGGATAGATTTTATCTTCTGGTATATGGGAGATGTTTTCCAGATCACTATGCTCAGTAATACCTACAACAACCCTTAAATCAATACCATGTTTTAAAGCTTCTCTTGTAATATATTTTAAATATATTCCACTACCTGTATTACCAGGTTTCTGTGAAAGAATATACAAAACTCTCATTCCAGATAACTACCATATGCTCTGAATTTTTTCAAATAATTAAATTGATTTTATATTACAAAACAATTATAGTTAAATTATGAAGTATAAATGGAATGCAGAAGATTATGAAAAACACTCATTTTCACAAAAAAAGTGGGCAAAAGAGTTAATCAATAAACTTAAATTAAATGGCAATGAATCTATTCTTGATATTGGCTGTGGTGATGGTAAAATTAGTGCAGAAATTGCTCAAAATCTCCCAAATGGAAAAGTTGTTGCAATTGACAATTCTGAAAACATGATTAACCTTGCTTGCAAAAATTATCCTCATACAAAATATCCAAATCTTAATTTTAAAATTATGGACGCATCTGATTTGAATTTTTTTGAAGAATTTGACATAGTTTTTTCTAATGCAGCCCTTCACTGGATTAAAGATCACAATCCAGTTTTACAGGGGATTTATAATGCTTTAAAACATAGAGGAAAGGCTGTTGTTCAAATGGGTGGAAAGGGTAATGCTTTAGAAGTTATAAACGTTATAAATGAAATTACTAAATTTAACCCATGGAAAAAATTTTTTGAAGATTTTACTTTTCCCTATAGTTTTTTTTCAGTTGATGAGTATAGTTCAATGTTAAAATTGAACAATTTTAAAATTATTTATATCAAAATTATTCCGAAAATTATGGTTCATGAAAATATTGAATATTTCAAAGGTTGGATTAGAACAACCTGGTTGCCATATTTAAATCAGATACCAGAGCATTTGCAAGATAAATTTATCAATTTAATTGCTAAAAACTATTCGAAAAATCATTTACCTGATGAAAAAGGAAGGATTTTAGTGAAAATGAAACGTCTTGAATTTATAGCAGTTAAATAGATTTAAACTTTTAAATATAAATTTCTTAACCATATTATTGCGAGTAACATTTTTCTCCAACAAAAAACCACCAACAACCAATAATCATCATGTTTCATTAATAAAAACTTGATAAAAAAATTTATAACTGATAATTTACATTCCATGAATAGTTATTATAGCAATTTCAGACAATCGTCTGATATAGTTGCAAAAGAAATTCTTGGTAAAATCCTCATTACCAAAATCAACAATAAAACAACCTCCGGGATAATAGTGGAAACAGAGAGTTACGAAGGTTTTGATGATCCAGCATCTCATGGATTTATAGGAAAAACAGAAAGAAACAAACCTATATTTGAAGAAGGTGGAATTGTTTATGTTTACTTAATCTATGGTAAATTTTTTCTATTAAATATTGTTACTTCAGTTAAAGATTATCCCTCTTCAGTTTTTATTAGAGCCTTAGAGCCTGTTGAAGGTATAGATATTATGAAAGAGAGAAGAAAATGCAATAATATTTACAATCTCACCAATGGTCCTGCAAAGCTTACAACTGCCCTTGGTATAGATAAATCATTTAATTTTACCAGATTAAACATGGAAAGAATCTTTATTATGGATAATTCAAATAAAAAGCATTTTGAAATTGTTGAAACTACAAGAATTGGTATTTCTAAAGGGAAAGAGCTTTTAAAAAGATTTTATATAAAGGGGAATAAATGGGTTTCGAAAAAATAGTAAAGAGCCTTCAATTTGATGAAGTTCTCAATACAATTTTAAAATTTTCAAAAGCAGAGCCTAATGTAGAAAATATAAAGAAATTAAAACCTTTTAATTCAATAGATGAGGCAAATGACGAAATTGAAGAGGTTTCTGATTTTTTAAAAATAATTAACAATGAGAGCTTTCCTGATATTGAAATAGAGGATATGTCAAATATTTTTATTTTGTTAAAAAAAGAGGGAGGGTTTTTGCAACCTTCAGAATTCTTAAAACTTTTAAATCTCTTTAAAATTACTGGAGCTGTAAAAAGCTTACTTGAAAAGCTTGATGATGATTTTTACAGAATAAAAATTAAATATACTAATAAACTTAATTATTTTAAATACTTTGAAAATCTCATTGAAACTACTTTTGATGAATTAGGTGAATTTAGAGATAGTGCCAGTATGGAGTTAAAATCTATTAGAAGCAAAATCAGAGATACAAGGAATCAGATTCTTGATAAACTTAATGAATTTTTATTCTCAGGTTATTTTACAAACATTATACAGGAAACAATTGTTACAATAAGAAATAATAGATATGTAATTCCATTAAAACCAAACTTTGCTCAAAGAGTAAAAGGGATAATTCAAGATTATTCTTCAACAAGAAATACAATTTTTGTGGAACCAGACTTTGTTGTACAGTTGAACAACAAACTGGCCTATCTTCACCAAGAAGAGTATAATGAAAAAATAAGAATACTCACTGAAATCACTGAAGAGATTAAGAATAATTTTTATGAAATAGATCAATCTTATAAGACACTTATTACTATAGACTTTAAAGTTGCCAAAGCTAAAATGGCAAAAAAATTTAATTTTACACCTGTTGCTCTAAACGAAAATGAAAACAAAATATTTAATGCTTACAATCCTTTACTGTTAATACATGGCAAAAAGGTTGTGCCTGTGGACTTACTATTTGAGAATAAAAAGATTCTAATTATTACTGGTGCAAACACTGGTGGAAAAACTGTTGCACTAAAAACACTTGGTCTTATTACTTTAATGGCTAAATGTGGCATTCCTGTGCCTGTTTCTGAAAAAAGCAAAATTAAATTTTTCAACAAAATATTTATTGATATTGGGGATGAACAGGATATTTCATCTGATTTGAGCACATTTTCTGCACATATTACCAATATAAACTCATTTCTCAATGAATGTGACCATAATACTCTTATTATTATTGATGAATTAGGCACTGGCACTGACCCAAAAGATGGTGCTGCAATTGGTAGAGCATTAATTGAATTTTTTATAAAAAAGGGCTCCTTTGCTGCAATAACGAGTCATATTGAGGATTTGAAATATTTAAACTACATTTACAATGAAGTAGAAAACGTGTCTGTTGCATTTAATGAAAAAAGCATTAAGCCACAGTATAGATTAATCTATGGGGTATCAGGTCATAGTTATGGCATTAGCATTGCAGAGAAACTTAACTTTAACAGAGAAGTAATAGAGCTTAGTAAACAATTTTACAATGAAACTTCATCAGAATTTTTAAAACAACTTATAGATATTGATAATTTGAAAAAAGAATTACTTGAAAAGGAGAGAGCCATTATTTTGGAAAGACAACAAGTGAAAATAGAAAGGCAAAAATATTTGAGATTAAAAGAGAAAATATCTGTTGAAAAAAATAATATAATTGAGAAATTAAAGGAAAAGTATAATAAAAAGTATGAAAAAGCTATTTCAGAGCTTGAAAAATTTTTAAATAATGAGGTAAAACCTGTTCTTAGTGCAAAAGAGTACGCTAAATTAATGGAGAGAAAAAAGAGACTTGAATCAAAAATAAAAAAAACTTTATTAAGAAGAATTGAAAAAAAGAAAAAATTAGATTATAGTATAACAGACTTTTATGTAGGTAAAGTTGTCAAACATGTAAAAACAGGAGTTAATGGAAGAGTCAGCAATATAGATATTGAGAAAGAGAAAATTGAAGTTATTTTTGAGAACAACTTAAAGCTATTTCTTGATTATAGAGAATTAATCCCTATTGAAGTTACAGAGGAAAAGAAGCAAAATTTTTACTCATACAGTAGTAGCAATAAGCTCCTTAGTGTAAACATTATTGGCAAAACTGTTGATGAGGGTATTTCAGAGGTAGAAAAACTACTTGATTATGCAATTTTAAAAGGAGCTGATAAAATTGAGATTATTCATGGATTAGGTACAGGCAGATTAAAAAAGGGAATTGATGAATATTTGAAAAACAGCCAATATGTAAAAAATTTCTACTCACCTATTGATATTAGTGGTGGAATGGGAATAACAATAGCTGAATTAAAGTAAAGGAGTATTTTTTGAGATTTGCAGAAATAGTTGCTGATAAAATAGATAAATTGCCACCTCTACCAGATACTGTTTTAAAAATTGAAAACATTTGCAATGATGAATCTTGCTCTGTTCAAGATTTAGTTAAAGTAGTGGAACTTGATCCTATTTTAACAGCTAAAATTTTAAAAGTTGCTAATTCGCCATACTATGGATTTACAAGCAAAATAGCTAATGTTTCAAGAGCAATAGCCTTATTAGGAATGAAAACCATTCTCACATTTGCAATGGATATGGCTCTTAAAGGCCATTTTAAAAAAATAGACTTATCACCATATTCTTTGAAAGTGGAAGAATTTAGAGATTCATCTTTCAAGCAGAACAGGCTAATGATGATATGGCATATTTCTCTTAATCTTAAAAATTCAGACTATCTTGTACCAGCATCTTTTTTAAGTGATTTGGGGAAAATTATAATTGCAGAAATTATAAATGAAAGTGGATTAAAAGATGAATTTTCAAATAAAGTCCAAAATGCTAAAACTATAGATGATATTTATAAAATAGAAAGAGAATATATTGGTCATTCCTCACTTGAAACCACTGGCAAGATATTGTATAAATGGAGATTAAATATTAAATTTATTTTACCAATAATAGGAGCAGAGTTCCCAGAAAAGTCAGATGACTCAATACAACCTTACTCTTATGCATTAAAAATCGTCAAAGTTGCTATTGGTCACAGAGGCAAAATTACTAAATCCTCAGTTACAGATGCATTAAAGTTAATGGAAAATACAAATTTTAATAAAAAGAATTTTTTAATGGCTGTAAAGAGGTTGAAGTAATGGAAAATATATTCAAGGATTTTGAGCAAACTTTAATAAAAATCAAAAAATTAATTGATCAAAAAAAATACACTCTTTCCACAGCAGAATCTTGCACAGGTGGATTGTTATCAGGTTTTTTCACTGCTATTGCAGGTAGTTCTACTTTTTTTCAATCCTCAATTGTTGCATACTCCAATTATCAAAAAGAAAATCTTCTGAAAATAGATGGAGAAATCATTAGGAAATTTGGTGCTGTAAGTGAAGAATGTGCAAATGAAATGGCAAAAAATATTAAAAGGTTAACAAATAGCGATATTGCTATTTCTACTACTGGTATTGCAGGACCTGATGGTGGTACAGAGGATAAGCCAGTTGGCACTGTGTATAGCACAATTATTGTAAAAGAAGAGTTACACTCATATAAATTCCAATTTAGCGGTGAAAGAAATCAGATAAGGTTAAAAACAGTAAATGAAATTTTAAATAAACTATCTGATATAATAGAAAAAATATGAAGCGTCTATTTATTGCAGTTAAGCTTAATTTAGCAAAGAATATTATTAATGATTTTTCTGAAATAAAAAATATATTTTCAACAGAAAGGATAAAATGGGTTAATTTTAACCAACTACACATTACATTAAAGTTTTTAGGTGATACAGAACCAGAACTCATTCCTGAAATAAAATCTATATTAACTAAAGTGGCAAATAATTTTAGTGGGTTAACTCTGCACCTTAAAGGTGTGGGAGTTTTCAAAAATTTCAAAAATCCAAGAGTGTTATGGGTTGGAATTGAAAAAAATATTATACTAAAAAATCTTCAACGTGAAATAGATAAAAATCTTTCACTTATTGGCATTCCATCTGAAAACAGAGAATTTAACCCTCACCTTACCCTTGGGAGAATAAAATATATTAACAATAAAAAGAAATTTATAGATTTTATTTTAAAAAACAGTAACAGGTCTTTTACAGAAATTAATATAAATGAATTTTACCTTATTGAGAGTATTTTAAGAAAAGAGGGACCTATCTATATTGATTTAGAAAGATTCCCATTGCATTTATAACTGAATTTTGTTAACTACTTTCCATGAAATATCTTTTAAATATATTAGCTAAACTAAAAAATTTTAAAGATAAAATATTTTTTGCAATTGTCTCTTTAATAATTGTTTCTCTCTGTACTTCTGCAATTGCATTTCTTGTAAAACCAGTACTTGATGATATTTTTATTAATAAAGATTTACAGATGTTATACATTATTCCTGTAGTTGTTATTGTTCTCTACGCAATTAAAGGAATTTTTGACTTTTTTCAAACTTACCAAATAGGTTACATTTGTCAGAAAATAGTTACAGATATAAGGCAGGAGCTTTTTTCACACATAGTTAATCTTCCTTTAAGCTTTTTTGAAAAAAACTCCACAGGCTCAATAATAGCAAGATTGCTATACGATGTTACATTAATCCAAAACACAATTTCCAATGCAATTACTGGTATAATAAAAGATTTTTTTACTGTAATAAGCCTTATTTGCGTGGCTTTCTACAGGGATGCTGTGCTTGGTAGTATTGCACTTTATATTCTGCCTCTTGCAGTTTTGCCAGTTATTAAACTTGGGAAAAAATCAAAAACAGTTAGCAAAAAAGGGCAGCAGCAGGCAGGTGAACTAACAACTTCTGCACATGAAATTATTACAGGTATTACTGTGGTAAAAGCATTTAATATGGAACAGGAGGAGAGTAAAAGATTTCTTGATGAAAACAACAAGTTTTTAAAATTTATTCTTAAGCGGTTAAAATATAGGGCGCTCTCATCGCCTACAATGGAATTTATTGGTGGTATTGCAGCAGCCACAATTATTTGGTATGGTGGTTATCAGGTAATTAAAGGCCATTCAACACCAGGAAATTTTTTCTCATTTTTAACTGCTATCTTTATGATGTATCAACCTATTAAAGGTTTATCAAAAAAAAACAATCAGATTCAGGAGAGCATTGCAGCAGCTGAGAGAATCTACTCTGTTTTATCACTTGATAAAGAGAGAGACACAGGCTCAATTGAATTTAAGGAATTTAAAAATAGTATTCAATTTAACTCAGTTTGGTTTCAATATAATAGAGAAGAAGATTTTGTTTTAAAAGACATTAATTTCACTCTTCCAAGAGGTAAAAGATATGCTATTGTTGGGAAAAGCGGAAGTGGTAAATCAACAATAGCTTCTCTTTTACCAAGATTTTACGATGTTACAAAAGGAGAAATTTTAATTGACAATATTAATATAAAAGATTTTACATTGAAATCTCTCAGAGCCAACATTGCACTTGTTACACAGGAGACAATCCTCTTTAATGACACTATTAGCAACAACATTAGCTATGGCACTAAAAACAAAAGTTTTGAAGATATAGTAGAAGCAGCAAAGAAAGCCAATGCTTATGATTTTATTATGAATCTACCTGATAAATTTGATACAATTGTTGGTGAAAAAGGTGTTAGGCTTTCAGGGGGAGAGAAACAGAGAATAGCTATTGCAAGAGCCATATTAAAGGATGCACCTATACTTATACTTGATGAAGCAACTGCCTCACTTGATACAAAATCTGAGAAAGAGGTACAAAAGGCACTTGATAATCTAATGATTGGCAAAACTTCCATTGTTATTGCACATAGGTTAAGCACCATACTTGATGCAGATAACATTCTTGTTATTTCAGATGGTAAAATAGTTGAATCTGGCTCGCATGAGGAGCTTTTAAAATTAAATGGTGAATACAAAAAACTTTATAGAATTCAATTTGGTGAAATATGAATGATTTTAAAATAGTAATTGTAGAAGATGATATATCTGCACTTGAATCTCTTGGAGAGTTGCTTTCCCTTGATAATTTTGAGGTATCTCTATTTTCCGACCCTCTAAAAGCTCTTCCATATATTAAGGATAATAATATAGACCTTGTTATCTCTGATATAAAAATGCCTAACATTACAGGTTTAGAACTTCTTGAAAAAGTAAAAAAGTTAGATAGTAGCATTGATGTAATATTAATCACTGCTTTTGGAGATATATCAATTGCAGTTGATGCAATTAAAAAAGGAGCTTCTCATTACATTTTAAAGCCAATAAATTATGAAGAGTTAAAATCTCAAATAGAAAAAATAGCTGAATATAGACAGTTAAAAAACCTTATAAATACAGACTCAGAATTCTCCATTGAAATAGTAAATAAATCAGAGTCTATGAAGAATGTTATTAATTTATCAAGAAAAATTGCCAAAATTGACTCAACAGTGCTCCTTGTTGGAGAAACTGGCACTGGTAAAGAAGTTTTATCGAGATTTATTCATAAAAATAGCAATAGGTCAGAGAAACCCTTTTTGCCTGTAAATTGTGCTGCTCTGCCAAAAGAACTTCTCGAATCAGAGCTTTTTGGATATGAAAAAGGTGCTTTTACAGGTGCAACTCAATCAAGGAGAGGTAAATTTATCCTTGCTGATAAAGGCACCATTTTTCTTGATGAGATTTCTGAAATGGATTATGAAATTCAATCAAAACTATTAAGGATTTTAGAAGATGGTATAGTGGAGAAGATTGGTAGTGAAAAAAGTTATAAAACTGATGTTAGAATTATAGCAGCAACCAATAAAAACCTTGAACAACTTGTCTCAGCTGGTAAATTTAGAAAAGACCTCTATTTTCGTCTGAATGTGTTTAAAATTGAGATTCCTCCACTCAGGGAAAGAAAAGATGATATTTTGCCTTTATCTGAAATATTTTTAAAAAGTTTCAGCAGAAGGTATAATAAAAAAATTATAGGATTTAGTGAAGATGCAATTAATGTTTTAAAAAATTACAGTTTTCCTGGTAATGTGAGAGAGTTAAAACATATAATTGAAAGAGCTGTTATCCTTGCAACAGGTGATTTTATTGAAACACATGATTTAACTGTCTCTAATATTTCCACTACTTACAGCAATGCAGAAGATGGCATATTAATACCTTATAACACAACTTTAAAAAATGCAGAAAATATAATAATTATTGAAACCTTAAAGAGAGAGAATTTTAATAAGAAAAAAACAGCTGACATTTTAGGAATAAGCATTCGGAAGATAGAGTTAAGATTTAAAGAAATGGGTATTACTCTTAAAGATTTAAAAAACCAATCTAAAAAGTAGCATAAATTTCTTGATTTTCTTTAAAAGATTGTGCATTAATAAAAGATATGAAAAAAGCTCTTGTGTTGCAACTTTCCAGATTAGGTGATATTCTTCAATCAACTCTGCTGTTAAATTCTTTAAAAAAAGAGAATTACAAAATTTTTCTTCTTGGTGATGAGAAAAATAGCTCAATTGCTAATGAAATACCATTAATAGACCAATTTATCCCTTTTGAGATAGGAGGATTTTTAAAAAAGATTAAAGATAAAAATTTATCTGAGCTTTTCAATGAATTATTAAACTTTGTAGAGTCTTTAAACAGAGAAAATTTTGATATTTTAATTAATCTGAATCACTCTTTAATTAATCTTTATCTTAGCCAGCTTATTAATGCTGAGATTAAGAAAGGTTTTAAAATAGAAAATAACAGTTTCATTGACTTTATTTATTCCAATATTAGGAATGGACGTGAGAGCAATTTTTTTAACCTTGTGGATCTATTTAACTGCTTTTCTAATATTAAGGCAAAGTCAAAGAATCTTTTCATTAATAAATCAATTTCAAATAAAAATTTAAATTTTTTGAAAAAAATTTTAAAAAAAGAAAATAATATAACTCTTCATCTTGGAGCTGGCCATGAGCTTAGAAGATGGAGTGTAGAAAAATTTGCAAAACTTGCTCATTTAATTTTACAATATTTCAAAAATACAACTATAACTTTAACTGGCTCTAAAAATGAAGCAAAATTTGGCAGAGAATTTATAAAATTTTTACCACCTGAATATAAAAGTGATATAATCAACCTGATTGGCAAAACAGATATCCCTCTTTTAAAAGCAGTATTATTAAAAAGTTCAATCCTGATATCTGTTGACACAGGAATAATGCATCTTGCGTCTGCATGTGGGATTAACCTTATATCTATGTTTTATGCTTCAGCATTTGTCCATGAAACAGGCCCCTACACTGAAAAAGCTTTAATTCTTTCACCAAATGAAACCTGTTATCCATGTACAGAATTTTATCAACCCTGCAATGACTTTCATTGTAAGGATAACATTTGTGAGCAGGACCTTTTTGAATGTGTGAAATTTTTTTTTAACAATAGTGATACTGATACTTTAAAAAATTATTTTACTGAGCATAAAAAGCGAGTAAATCTTTATAAGCCAGCGTTTGATAAGTTTGGAATTTATTATGAAAATATTATAGGACCAGACAGTTCAATAAAAAAAATAAGGGAAAAAGGTTTTAAACTATGCTTGAAAAGAACTTAAAAAATTTAGAAAAAACTTTTCCAGAGCTTTATAAAATCATCATTCACACAGAGCTTCCAGTAGCCTATGAAAAAACAGGTAAAAGTTTAAAATTTAAAAATAATCTCCTTTTCTCCAAATATTCACCAGAAAAAGAAGCTGATGCTATTTTCAATAGAATTTTAAGCAAGATAGATGTTGAAGAATTGTTAATCTTTGGCATAGCCAACCCATTTTTATTAAAGAAGTGCATCTCAAAATTCAAATTGCACATTTTTATCCCTGATTTTAGCTTGTTCAAATTATGTTTAAATTTTTTTGACTACACAGAGATTATTAGTAACAGCAATCTCATCTGGGATTTAGAAAATATTACAAATCATAGTAATATAGAAATATTTCCTTTAAAAGTAGAAGAAAAATTGTATTCTGATATTTTAAATGAAATAAAGATAAGGTTAAAAGCAGTATCAAAAATTTCTCAACCAAAAATCTTAATTGTAAAACCATTTTATGGTGGTTCACTTCCTGTAATTAACTATTTGGAAATGAATCTACAAAAGTTCAATGTTAAAATTAAATCAATAGAATCTGATAAAATATTTTCTGCTTACCAGCTAATTTCTTCAACTTTGCAGAAAAAGGAATTTGTTGCTAATATGCGTGTAAAACTTATAGAATTTGTGTCTGATATGGTATTTTATGCAATTGAAGAGTTTAAGCCTGATATAGTGTTTGCTATTGCTCAATCACCATTAAATGATAAAATTTTAAAACATATAAGAGGTAAAAATATCACTTCTATTTTCTGGTTTGTTGAAGATTACAAACTTTTCACATATTGGCAATATTTTGCACCATTTTATGACTTCTACTTTGTTATTCAGAAAGATGAATTTTTTCATGAATTAAAAAAAATTGGTGTTAGAAACTTTCACTATTTACCACTTGCTTGCGAGCCTACAATACATAAGCCCCTAATATTAACAGAAGAGGAGAAGCAGAGATATGGCTCATTAATCTCATTTGTAGGTGCAGGTTATTATAACAGGAGAATTTTCTTCCGCAATCTACTTGATTTTGATTTTAAAATATGGGGTTCTGACTGGGAAGATGAAATTATATTAAAGGATTTTATTCAGGAAAATGGTAGAAGAGTTTCAACTGAGGAAACTGTTAAAATTTTCAATGCATCTTTTATAAATATAAATTTGCATTCTTCAAATTTTTATGAAGGCATTGCACCAGATGGAGATTTCGTAAATCCAAGGACATTTGAAATCGCTGCTTGCAATACATTTCAGATAGTTGATAGAAGAAAGTATCTCCCACTTCATTTTACTGAAGGAGTTGATATTTTAACATATTCAAATGAAAATGAAATGAAACATTTAATAAGGGATATTTCAAGTTTTCCTGAAAAATACGTTGAAATTAGAGAAAATTCTTTTAAAAGAGTATTATCAGAACACACATATTCACATAGAATCAAAGAAATTGCTCAAATTGTTGGTTTTGAAATAGGGAAAAAAAAGGAAAATTTTAAAGATGAAAAAGAATTTTACCTTGCAAATTTCAACACCCTTGAAGAGATAACTGATTATATTTCCAAAAAAGATAAAGTCTCCAAAACAGAAACCATTTTTTTACTAATGCAAGAATTAAAAAATACTTATTTAAAATAAATTTATTATTAACTGGACATTTTTTATTAATTTTAATAAAAAGGGAGCATGAATTTATGCTGCTCAGATAATAAAAAAATCTTCCCTACAGGCTGTTTAATATGTGGTAGTGAGTTACACTATTACAATAAAGAAATAGAAAAAAATTGCTCTATCTGCGGAAAAATAACTTCTACCAGTACAGAATGCGAAAATGGCCATTTTGTTTGTGATAACTGCCATTTGAAAACACCTATTGAAAAAGCTGAAGAGTTTCTATTAAACACTGAAAAAAGAGACCTAATAGAGTTATTTGTTACAGCAAAAATTTTTTCAAAATTTCCAATGCATGGCCCTGAATACCATGCACTTATACCAGCAGTTATAGTTACTTCGTATAAGAATTGTAGCAGTAAAGTTAACAATCTTGATATTAAATCTGCTATAATCAGAGGTAAAAAAATACCTGGCGGTAGTTGTGGATTTATGGGTGTTTGTGGTGTAACATCAGGAATTGGAATTGCAATCTCCATTATTATAAAATCAACACCTCTTAAAAGTAGAGAAAGAAATATTAATCTAAAATTTTGTTCACAAGTTTTAAATGAAATTACCAGAATAGAAGGACCAAGATGTTGTCAACGTGAAGCATTCACAGGATTAAAATTTTTATCAAAACACTCAAAAGAGTTATTAGGTATACATTTACCAGCTAATTACAACTTTACATGCACGCAATTTATACAAAATAAAGAGTGCATTGGGAAAAAATGCACTCTTCATCCTAAAGCTTAAATCCAGCTCTTATACATCCCCAATGTTTGCCATTTAAGAAAAGAGGAGTTGAAATATCAAATAAAATATCTCCATTATCCCTTAAATAACTCTGAATTAAAAATTCTTTCTCTTTATTTGTAGAGCAAGCTTTTCCCACAGGGTCATCAAAGATTCTCTTTGTTCTATTGTGTACAAGATCATATTCATAGTCACCAGTTAGAGGCTTAGAATATATGGAGTTATGAGTTGGTAAATAGCAGTGATCATCCTGTAAAACTATGAAAACTATTCTCTCATGTTTTTCAAGGTATTTATCCTCTATTGGCAAAATATATTCATCTGTGAATTTATCATATTTTGTATGATATTTTTGAGGGTCTGTATCTGGAATTGGAATATAATTTCTATCAAAAAGCTCTTCATAGGTTATTATCCCTTTTTCAACAGAATCTTCAATTACATCAATTACCTCTTTTTTCATATCTCTTAATATTGCTCTCATATTATCCACAAATCCACCTACACTAAAATAACTAACATCGCTGAAAAGTTCAGAAATCTCTTTGGCTACATCTTTGGTTTCATTAATTGTCAGCTCAATTGTGTTAATAGTCTGATTGGTAATATTTTCAACCTGCTCAAAAGCACTTTTTATATTTTCTATGTTACTCTTTGAATTATCAACAAGTTGAAACATTTCATCCACTTTACTAACTATTTCATTAATAGATTTCATTTCAATGTTAGATGCTTTTTTCTGAACATTTAATGCTTCTATTAATTTATCACTTGAATCTTTAAGATTTCCCATGCTTTTGTAAATTAGATCTGAACTTTGATTCATCTCTTCAAACTCTTCAACAAGCTGGTTAAATTTAGAATTAATATCTTCAATCTGATTCAGCACATCTTTAGCATTTTGGGTTGACCCTTCTGTCTCTTCAGCAACCTCTTTAAATTTTCTAATATATTCTGATGTGTCTTCATAAATTTTATCAGCAGCATTTTTCTGCTGCTCCATTGATTCTACAACTTTCATAACAAGTTCAAGTGTCTTTTTTGCTCCATCAACTATTGTATCCATTGCTTTTGAAGAATCTTCTGCAACTTGAGAACCTTCTGAAACAATACTATCTCCTATTTCAACAGATTTAACAGCTTTTTCAGTTTCATCCTGAATCTGCTTAATAAGTTCCTCTATCTCTTTGGTAGATTGTGCTGTTCTCTCTGCAAGTTTCCTGACTTCATCAGCAACAACTGCAAATCCCTTTCCATGTTCCCCTGCCCTTGCAGCTTCTATTGCAGCATTTAAAGCAAGTAAATTAGTCTGGTCAGAAATCTCATTAATAACATTTACTATTTCATTAATACTTCCAGCTCGCTCTGATAGCCCCTGAATTGTTGTGGAAACTTCTTTGAAAGTATCTTTAATTTTAATCATACCTGTAAAAAGATTTTCCATTTTACTTCTGCCATTTTCAGCATTTTTAGCTGATGTTTTAGCTATTTCCCCGGTATTTTGAATGTCATCAGTTATTACTTCAAAGCTCTGAGTTAGCTCCAAAATATTCTGTGCCATAACTTCTAAATCTTTTGAAATTCCTGTAACATTTTCAAGCATCACTACAATATCATTTATAAAATTTGTAAATTTAGAACTTGCATCAGATATAAATGCACTTATTGATTGAGATGTTTCATCAACATGCCTAATACTTTGAAGGAGTTTTTCTATGGAAGTAATGTTTGAATCAATTTCCTCTGTTACACTTTTTGAAACTTTATCAATACCTTCTATTGCTTCTAACATTTGAGAATTGCTATTTTTAAGATGTTCTGTTGTTTCAAGGAGAATATTACCCTTTTCTATAATATTATCAACAGATTCCACAACATTGTTTATAATTTTTGCAGTTTCATCTATTTTCTCTTTTTGAACAGGTATTACTTTATTTAAATCTATTGAGGATTTTAAAACATTCTGTATACTTCTCCCTGCTTCAACAGTTGAATTGATAACTTCTGTAATTACATTTTTTAATTTATCAAGAAATGTGTTAAAATTTTTTCCAAGGGTTGCTATTTCATCATCACCACTTACCTCAATTCTTCTTAATAAATCTCCTCCACCAGCAGCAATTTCTTCTACCTTTTTATTAATATTATAAATTGGCTTCAAGATTACTATTCTTAAAAGTATTGAAGATAATATTCCAATTAAAAATACAAGAACCCATGCAATTGCGGACAGAAAATATTTGTTAAATTCAAGATATTTTTTAAATGAAGTTATATCTTTTATTACACAAAATACACCAAGAGGTTTATTAAGTGCAGTTTTATCATGGCATTCAAGACATTTTTTGGTGTTATAAACAACCATTGTACTAATAAGTGCTGGCTTGTTTCTAAATTGAATCTCTTTTATACTATCTTTAAATGATAAGTAAGGCAATTTCTGATCAATATTGTTTGCTGTACCAGAATATTTAATAATTCCATTTTTATCTGTAAGAATAATATCCAAAATCTCCTTATTTTTTATTATATTTTTAAAATTTCTTGCAACACTATCCATTTCACCTGTCATCATAAGCTCTTCATTTGCATGCCAGGTAGTTGTAGCAAACAACTTTATATTGTCATATGTTCTTTTATAAAGCTGCTTCTCCTGATATTTAATCACACCAAACATTATAGAGCCAAGGCAAATCATTAAAATAATTGCAAGAGAAAGAGTGATTTTAACTTGAATTCCAAATTTGTTAATTTTATCAAGAATCATAGCAAACTCCTTTTAAAAGTATACTTTATTTTTAATTTAATATAATTTATTGCAATAAGTCAATTAAATATTTCCCTGTTAAAGAATCTTCACACCTTGCTACTTCTTCAGGTGTGCCTTCAGCTATCACATAGCCACCTTTATCACCACCAACTGGTCCCAAATCAATAATGTAATCAGCACATTTAATAACATCAAGATTGTGCTCTATTATCACTATGCTGTTTCCCCTTTCCCTTAATTCAAATAATACTTTTATTAATTTGTTAACATCATCAAAATGTAATCCAGTTGTTGGCTCATCTAAAATATAGAGAGTTTTTCCTGTATCCCTTTTTGAAAGCTCTTTTGCAAGTTTTATTCTCTGTGCTTCACCGCCAGATAAAGTAGTTGCAGGCTGGCCAAGCTTAATATATCCAAGCCCAACTTTTTTTAATAATTCAAGCTTACTTTTAATATTTGGAATATTTATAAAAAACTCATAAGCCTGATTAACTGTCATGTCAAGCACTTCTGCAATATTTTTATTTTTAAATTTTATATTCAAAGTATCTTTATTGTATCTCTTTCCTCCACAAACATCACAGGTAATGTAAACATCAGGTAAAAATAACATTTCAAGTTTTATAAGCCCATCGCCATTGCAATTTTCACATCTTCCACCTTTAACATTAAAACTGAATCTACCTGGTTTAAAACCTCTAATTTTAGATTGTGGAACCTTTGCAAAAATTTCTCTAATTGGGGTAAAAACTCCTGTATATGTTGCTGGATTGGAACGGGGAGTTCTACCAATAGGCGATTGATCTATTTTTATAACTTTATTTATCAGATTATAATTTCTTATCTCTCTAAACTTTCCAGTTGAAACAGATTGCTTATATATTAACTTTTTTAAACCTTTAAATAGCACTTCATGCATTAAGGTGCTCTTACCTGAGCCTGAAACACCTGTAATACAGGTTATTGCTCCAACCGGAATCTTCACATTTATATTTTTAAGGTTAAATTCTGCTGCTCCAATTATTTCTATAAATTTTTTTGAAACAACCCTTTTTGATGGAGTTACAATACTCAATTTTCTGGATAAATATTTGCCAGTTATTGAGCTTTCATTACTTATTATGTCATTCTTCCCTCCTTTTGCAACAACATACCCACCTTTAACTCCAGCTTCTGGCCCAAGATCTATAATAAAATCAGCATTTAAAATTGTCTCCTCATCATGCTCCACAACAATGACAGTATTTCCATAATCTCTCAATTTTTTTAACGTGTCAATTAACTTCATATTATCACTCTGGTGCAAACCAATACTTGGCTCATCAAGCACATAGATTACCCCTGATAAACTTGAACCAATTTGAGTAGCCAACCTAATTCTCTGGCTTTCACCACCAGAAAGAGTTGCAGATCTCCTGCTCAATGTTAAATATCCTATTCCAACATTATTTAAGAAATCGAGCCTGCTAATAATTTCTTTAAAAAGCCGCCTTCCTATTTTATATTCATCGTCAGAAATCTCTATATTCTTGAAAAAATTTAAAAGATTTTCTATGCTGAAATTAGTTAACTGAAAAATGTTTTTACCTTTAAATTTAATGAAATTTGCCTCTTTTTTCAATCTACTACCTTTACAAACAGGGCATGGAACCTCTTTTGAATATTTTTTTATAATATTTTTTATTTTAAATTTTTCATAAATTTTAAAATTTCCAACATTGTAATCATCTATTACACTTTTTAATCTGTGAATATTAACATCATTTTCTTTAGCTTCATTTTCATCAACATCGTATATAAATCCAAGTCCTCTGCAATATTCACATGCACCATAAGGATTGTTAAATGAAAAAATTCTTGGTGAAATTTCAGGATAACTTATACCGCAATCAATGCAAGCAGCTTTTTCACTAAAGATTAATTCTCTATTTTCATTTAATATCTCAATTTTTACAAGGCCATTTGAAAGATTAAGAGCTGTCTCTACTGAATCTGTTAACCTGTTGGCAATATCATCTTTAATTATTATTCTATCAATAACAACATCAATTGTATGTTTTTTATTCTTTTCAATTTTAATATCATCTTCAAGAAACATGGTTTCACCATCAATTTTTGCCCTTGTAAAACCATCTTTTACAAGTTTTTTTAAAAGGCTTCCAAACTCTCCTTTTCTACCTCTAACTACTGGTGAATATATAATAACCCTTGATTTTGCAGGTAATTTTAAAATCTCATCAACAATCTGTGTAGGAGATTGAGAAGTAATCTCTTTCCCACAATTGTAGCAGTATGGTGTTCCAAGATTTGCATATAAAACTCTCAAATAATCATATATTTCTGTAACAGTTCCAACTGTAGAACGAGGATTTTTACTAACTGTTTTCTGCTCAATTGCAATTGATGGAGATAAACCTTCAATTGAATCAACATCAGGTTTTTCCATTAGTTCCAAAAACTGCCTTGCATACGCTGAAAGAGATTCAACATATCTACGCTGCCCCTCAGCATAGATGGTGTCAAAAGCAAGAGTAGATTTCCCTGAACCACTAACACCAGTTATGACAATAAGTTTATTTTTAGGGATATCAATATCTATATTTTTTAAATTATGCTCCCTTGCTCCTCTGATTCTAATCATTTTAAACTATCTTCTCCAAAAATTTTCTCAATTTATCTTTTAAAATATGGTAAATTGAAATATCTATTCCTATGCTCTTTACCCTGTATCTGTAACAGAATAAAAAATAATCTGATGTATCACCACACACATCATCATTATAAAGTGCATCAAATAAAAGAGGGAATTTAATATAAGATAGATGTGCTCTTATTTGATGCCTTGCACCTTTGAAAATTTTTATATTTGCAATAGAAAAATCTCTATATATTGCTATTGGTTCAATATGTGTAATATTTTCATTTGATTTCGACGATAAGACTTTTACTTTTTTTCTATGTTTTGAATCAATTGAGTTTTGCACAACAATATATTTTTCTAATCTGTTTTTTAAAACTCCTATGTAAAACTTTTCAACTTCCAAATTTTCTTCAATCTCCTTATATTTTATAGAAAATTCATCATCTTTTGAAACAAGTAAAATTCCAGATGTATTATAATCAAGTCTATTTAACAAAACAAATCTATTATTTAAACTTTCAATATAATCCTCAACAGAATACTGGCTTTTAAATAACTTTGCAGAGTGAAACTTCTCAGGTTTATAAATTGCCATCAATCTATTATTTTCCCAGACAATTTTTAATGAATCATAATTCAGTTTAGTTCCAAATTTTTTTAAATTTAAAAAAAGAATATCTCCTTTTTTAATTAAATAAGATTTTTGCACAGTTTTATTGTTAACTTTAACATGACCATTATTAATAAGAAATGCTGCTTTTCGCCTTGAAATATTAAAAATTTCAGATATATACACATCTAATCTTTTATTTGAAATTGTGGAACATATTCTATTCATCTACTTAACAAAGCTTTGCGATTGTATATAATTTACAACTCCTTTTGCAATCCCTTTGGCTATTAACTTTAAATATAAATTGCTTCTTAACCTTCTATTTTCCATTCTATTTGAAATAAAAGAATTCTCCACAAGTATAGCTGGCATTCTCGTACCCATTAACACATAAAAAGGTGCATCCTTAATTCCATAGTCATTAATTTTAGAATATCTTTTTCTTAAAGTGTTAATAATAGAATTTTCCACAATTTGTGCAAACTCTATTGATTCTTTATATTTAGCACTTCTTATTAAATCCTCAAGAATATAGTAAACATCTTTATCATAGCTCATTCGTTTTAAATATCTCTGATTCTTTGAATAATTTAAATAATAAGTTTCAAAACCATGTAGCTTTCTATTTCTATTTGCATTGCAATGAATTGATATAAACAGGTCAGCATTATTCTCATTTGCAAACTTTGCTCTATCCTCAAGAGATAGGAAAGTATCATCATCTCTTGTCATTAAAATAGTATAATCTTTTCTATTTAAATATTTTTCCAGATAATACTTTAAATATTTCCCAATTTTTAAAGTCACATCCTTCTCTTGCAAACCATAATATGTGGCACCTGGGTCATGCCCCCCATGGCCTGGATCGATTATAATTGTAGAAATAGTATCATGAGGTTTTACAAATCTTTTAATAAATTTCCCTTTATTTTCTTCAAAATCAATTACAATTCTATCAGGCTTATTTAATGTAAAATAGTTAAAAGAGACTAAATACCTTGCATAAACCTTTATTAATAAGTACCTTTCATACAATTTAACTGATATATTTCTACTAATTCTATTTTTGTTTAAAGAAAATATTCTAAAATTTTTCAACTTTCCTGTATGAAACAATTTTACACAAAATGTGTTGCTATTTTTTTTATATATTGAGTATTCAGGTATCTTTGTTAAATCCAAAACTATTCTTCCAAATTTTTTTAATCCAAAAGTCCTTATTCTTTTCAAATAGGAATTATACTTCTGGCCTTTTTTAACTGTTTTTTTATAAAACTTAATCTCTTTCTTTAAATATCTATTCTTCCTGTAAATATAATTTAAAAACTTCTTTGATTTGTAATAAAAATCTCCTCTCCTTTTCTGGTATAAATTTTTTTTCAACTCATCAACAGCTAATTTTGGAATATTTTTGTAATAGTAATAAATTCTTGCACTATAATACCTTGCATCATCACACATTGATGAACCTGGAAATTCTCTAACAAACCTGTAAAAACTACCAATAGCAAGGTCTGCAAAAATCTCTGAACCATAATATCTACATAGGTAATAGTAAGTGTTGCCAATTAAAAAGAGTGATTTACTTTTCAAATCTCTATATTTACTGATTTTATAAATATAATAAAGGTTGTTAATAACTTTTGAACTATATTCTCTTTTATTTTTAACTTTTCTACTTTTAAGTTTTTTATACATAGAAAGGGTGTAGAGGTATTTTTTATTTAATTCTCTGTATGAGTATGAATAACTCTTTGAAATGTTTAAAACTAAAACAAATAGAAGTAAAAGTAAAAGAGTAAAATATTTTTTCTTCATTTTTTAATTAAAATAGCAAGTGTTTCCAAATGAAAAGTCTGTGGAAACATATCAATTAAAAAAAGTTTTTGCAAATGAAATTTTGATGATAAGAGTTGTAAATCTCTTGAAAGAGTTATAGGATTGCAGGAAACGTAAATTATTTTTTTTATATTTTCAATTGATTTTAAAATTTCACAACTATCCTTTTTTATTCCACCTCTTGGTGGGTCTACAACAACAATATCAGGCTGGAATAATTTCAGAATTTCTCCAGATTTTTCAACTCTTTTTTTAAAAACCTTTACATTGTTAATTTTATTTATTTTCAAATTTTCTAAACAATCATAAAAAGATGATTTTGAAAATTCTATACTAACACCATTGCAAAACTTTTCTGATAAAGGAATTGTAAATAATCCAACTCCAGAAAAAAGGTCAGCAAATTTCTCATACCCTTTACAATGCTCAAGCACAATATTAATAAGTTTTTCAATTAAAAATTCATTTGATTGAAAAAAAGAATTTTTGCTAATTCTATATTTCCATGAGCCAATTTTATTATAAACGTAATCTTTATTCAATGTACTTAAAATTTCACCACTATTACTTGTAAAAATATCTAATTTTTTTATACTGTTATTTAATTTTAACCCTTTTATAAAATCATTGATATTATCATTTAAAATTTTGCAATGATTAATTTCTACAAATTCATTTGAAAGTTTTTTATAAAATCCTATTTTCCCATTTTTTACATGAAATCTTGCTCGATTTCTATAATGATATTCTTTTGATTTAATTATCTCAATATCTGGAATATCTTTAAGCTTTCCAATCCTTTTTAAATTTTCTAAAAGAATATCCCTCTTTAAAATAACCTGAAAATCATACTCTATATGCTGCCACTGACATCCACCACAATTATTAAATAAAGGGCATTCTGGCAGGACTCTATAAGGGGAAGGTTTTCTAATTTCTACTAATTTCCCATAAGAAAAATTTTTTTTATCTTTATAAATATCTACAACTATTTCTTCAGCAGGTAAAACATTATCAACAAAAATTATTTTTCCATTAAGTTTGCCAAGTCCATAACCATTGTAAACAACTTTATCAATAGTAACTATCTCCATTAATTATCTTTTGTAATATCCCATAATTTCAGCTCTGGAAATAATGTGGTTTTCTATTTTTTCTAAAACTTCCTCTTTGGTTAAACCTTCTGGAAAATCAGTAGAAATATCAAGTGCATAAATTTTGAAAAAATATCTGTGCGGTTTTCCTGGTGGTGGGCATGGTCCACCATAACTATTTTTACCCCAGCTATTTTTCCCTTGCTTGGCTCCAAAATTATTAATATCAGCTCCTTCAGGGAGTTCATTTATATTTGGCGGTATATTATATAAGACCCAGTGAACCCATGTACCAACAGGTGCATCTGGATCATCCATTATAAGAACAAAGCTCTTTATGTTTTCTGTAAAATTGCTCCATTTTAAATTTGGAGAAATATCTTTACCATCACAGGTAAATTTTTTTGGTATAAAACCATTTGCTTGAAATGAATTGGAAAAAATCTGCATGGACATTTTCCCACCTCCAAAAAGTGGCATTGTGAAACAAATAAAAAATAAAAATAAATTAAATAAAACCTTTTTCATCTTATTCCATTCCAAGAACTTTTTTTATAGCATTTCCAAGAATATTTACATCTGGTTTATTAATAAATTCATTAGCACCAAGTGCTTTTAATTTTCTAATGTTTTCTTCTAATCCCATTGATGAAAATACTATTATTGGCAATTTAGATAATTCTTCATCCTGCTTTACATTTTTTATTAAATTTTCACCACCCATTACTGGCATTTCAAGGTCTGTAATAATAACATCTATTAAGTCAGTTAAATTTTTGCCACTATTTTGAGCTTCACTTTTTAGCATTTTCAATTTATTAAGAGCCTCTTGACCGTTATTTGCAGTGTAAACAGTGTAACCTGCTTTTTTCAGAGCTTTATCAATTAAGCTTCTGATTATACCTGAATCTTCTGCAACAAGAATTTTCAACTCTTTATCTATTTTTTCAATAACATTTTTCTCCTCTTGAAAAAACATTTCAGGAAAAATATCACCCATTATCTTCTCAAAATCTAAAATTAAAATCATTTTATTCTCAAGCCTAACAATAGAGGTAATACAGTTTTTCTTATCATCTGCTTCCATTTCAGAAGGCTGAATTAGCTCATTCCATGTTAATCTGTAAATCCTTGTAACATCATTTGCAAGAAAGCCATTGTGTCTCTGATTAAATTCAGTAATTATAACTTTAGAAAGTGGTTTATTAGATTCTATACCGAGCCATTTAGGTAAATTAATCATAGGTATAATTTTGCCTCTGAGGTCAGAATATCCAAGTACACAGGGATGTGCTTTAGGTATTGGGGTAATATCTGGAGTTTTAATAACCTCTCTTACTTTTGCAACATTGATTCCATAATAATTGGGCTCATCTCCGTCATAAATTATAAATTCAATCATTTCAAATTCATTACTTCCAGCTTCTATTGGCTTTCTTTTTTCCATATTTTACTCCTTATCCTGTAAATTAAGACCTCTGCACAGTGGTTAAAGTGGTAGAATATTTTAATTATGGATTCTTCAGCCACTAAAATTCTTTTAAAATAGCTCAAAATCCGCTGAACAAAGCAAGGGAGAAGAATCCATTATTTCATTTAGTTTTAGTTATCTATTTTAACTGTGCAAAGCTCTTAAATTATTTATAACTTAAAATTTGAGCAACTGCAACTGTATATTCACCATCATGTGAAATGGAAATATTTATATGATTATCTGCTATTTTACAAAAAGGTGCACCATAAGAATCTGTTAAAATTTCTATATTATTAAATGTTAACTCTTTTTTAAAAATTTTTAAAATAGCTTCTTTAGCTGCAAATCTACCTGCTATTTTTTCAACTTTTCTTTTATAATTGGTTATTTTTTTTATGTCATTAATTTCTTGAATTGTAAAGATTTTTTCTAAAAATTTTTCCCCAAATCTCTTATAAATCCTCTCTATTCTACTGATTTTAACAATATCAACACCTATCATTTATGCTTAACCAATAAAATTGTAAGGTCATCAAACTGAGCTGCTCCCTCACTAAACCTGCTTACATCTTCAAGAATTCTATTTTTTAAAGTTAGCACATCAGAATTTGCATTTTCTAAAATAATCTTTCGTAACCGCTCCATCCCATAAGATTCTTCATCAGTATTAATTGCATCAGTAATCCCATCAGAGAATGTTATTAAAATATCTCCAGAATAAAAATCTATTGTATCAATGCTAAATTCAATCCCCTCAAACATCCCTATTGGTAAGTTAGATGATGAAAATTCAATAATTTCTTTATTTGCGCCTTTGTAAAGCAGAACTTCTTGACCTGCATTTACAATATTTGCTTTATTGTTATTAATATCCACTTCAAAAAAACCAAGTGTAAGATAATTTTCTCCTAAAGATTCCAATGCAATTGTATTGTTAATATTTTCAACTATTTCTTTTGTGGAACTTTCTGGATTAATTGAGGTTTTTATTACAATCATTGCCATTGTAGTAAGAAGAGCTGCTGGAATCCCCTTACCTGAAACATCTCCAAGAAAAGCAAAAATTTTATTCCCTTTATCAATATAATTGTAAAAATCACCTCCAACATTCATAGCAGGTGTTGAAAATCCTGTAATTGCAATTTTATCAGAAATTAAGTCATGTTCAGGTAATAGATTTTTTTGAATATTTGATGCTATTCTAAGCTGTGTATTTATTTTCTCTTGCTTTAATGAATTTTCAAAAAATATACTATTCTCTATACCTATTGCTGCTATTTTTACTAATAATTCAAGGGTTGATAATTTTATATCAATAAATGATTCATCTATTTCAAAATTTATCAGCAGCAAAACTCCAAGATTCTCATTATTTGTATAAATTGGTAAACTGATAATAGAATTAATAACAAATTTATCTTTAGGATAAGTTATTTCCTGACTATTTTCTATATTTTCATAAAATTTAACCTCTTTTAATTTAAATACTTTTTCAACAAGTGGCTTGTTAGATTCTGTATCTATTATATCAAGAAGGTATTCCTCTTTTACTCCCCAATTTATTTTTGCTTTTAATCTCTGTTCCTCTTTATCATATAAAAATATAGCAGCAACATCACCACTAACAATATTGTTAACATGCTCCAACAATTTGGTAAGTACAACATTAAGATTGAAACTTCCAAGTAGCTCGCCTATTTCATTAATAATATCAAGTTGATATTGAGTGTTTAACAAAGAATTTTGATAATAGTTGTAAAGAATTTTATTTTTATATGCTGTTAGGTATATTTTAAAAAGTGCATCAATTATAATTTGCTCAATTTTAGAATCATTATGAATTAAAAAAAGATATCTATAATCATCTTTTTCAATTTGAGATTTATAAAAAACCTTGAAATCTTTTCCCTCAATACTTAAATCAAATGGTGGCTCTATTTCAACTTCTGCATCAAAAAAATATATTTCATCTCTATTTTGAAAATTAATTGTGGACTCAATTATTTTGTATGAAAAATCTGTATTATCAAAGTATAATATTGATATATCTGTAATATTATAAAACTTTTCAAGTAATTTTGAAAAAGCAGAAAACAGATTTTTTGATTTTGAAAGGTCATTTAATTCAGAAATATCAGCCAATAACTCAACATTCATTAAAATGCTCCTGAAGATTCTATTTGTTCAATTTTTTCATAACACTCATCTTTAATTTTCTCTAAAACTTCCTTATCTATCTTTAATGCTTTAAAAAAATATTCCTCTGATTCCTTTTCTGTCCTAAATTGAATATTTAACATCTCTTTAGATAAAAGATTAGCAAGTGCCACAATAGCCTCTATTCTATTTTTTGGTGAATGATGCTTTGTTATAATGTCTTTATGTATATCAGGCAATCGCCATTTATCAGCTACCATACCACCTATTTCAGCATGGTTAAAATAAAAATTCTTTCTCTCAAGGTCAAGATGGTTAACATTGGAGCTTATGTTGGTAATTATAATATTTTCTTTTTTTGCTAAAAATCCAATTACAATTTTACCTATATCATGAATTAAACCACCAACAAAAAGTTCTTCTGCTATTTTCTCCTTTAATCCAATTTTCAAACCTATATATTTAGAAAATATAGCTGTAGAATAGCTATGTTTCCACAATTGCTCTCTTTTATACCCATAGGTAGGCAAACTAATTTTTAATAGATTGCTTACAGCAGCACTGTAAATTATACTTCTAAGAGAATCAAGTCCAATATATGCAACACTTTCTGAAATTGTGGTAAATTTTCTTGTAAGTGAATAAAATGGTGAATTAACTATTTTTAAAATTTTAGCAGTAATCACCTGATCCTTTTCAATAACCTCTTCAAAATCTCTTGCATTGGAATCTTCTCTATTAATTAACCTTTCAACTTCTTGAATAATAGCTGGAAAAGATGGTAATTTATCAATGTTAATTAATATTTCATTTTTAATTCTATCTTTTTTTATAAGCTGCTCCTGCTCTTTGTTTATTGTGTTAACCATTTTAAAATTATCAGGTAGCTTTAAAATCCTTTTAATTCTCAGTAGTAATTCCTCATTTTTAAAAGGGAAAATCATAAAAGAATTTACACCATATTTTTTGGCATTAATAATTGTTTCTTTTGATGGATTTTCAGAATAAGCAATTATTGGGATATTCATTTCATTGCTTTTCACCCATTTCACAAGATAATATGGGCTTAAACCTTCTACAATGGGATTGCATATAATTATATCAGGCTCTCTATTTCTAACAATTTTTTGAAAATCTGAAATTTTATCAAACACTCTAACTTCAAATCCATTTTCCTTTAAAAAATCAACAATACCTTTAAGTTTGCTTGCATTTTTATCAACAATAAATATCTGCATTTTCTCCTCTTAAATTTAGTTTCACAGAGAAAAAACCACATCCTGAATATTTTCAGCATTCAAACTATCAAGTTTCATATATTTGCCATCCATTAACCTTGCCAATTCCCAGGAATATCCAAATGCAAGATGGTCAATTTCTGTATCAAGAACAAGAGTTTTTACTCCTAACTTTTTTATGTATAAACCATAAACCTCTGCTTGGTCAAGGGAATTTTTTCCATCAAGAGGAACATTTCCCCTACCATCTGAAACTAAAATCATAATAAAGTAACCAGAAGGATTTTTAGTTTTTTCCTGTTTTAAAACCTGAAAGGCAAGTTTTAAACCATGGGCAAGTGGTGTTTTCCCTCCTGTTTCAAGTCTTTCAAGTTTTTTTTTCGCAATATGAACACTATTTGTAAATGGCAAAACAAGTTTTGCCTCAGTTGCTCTAAAAACAACCATTCCAACTCTATCTCTTTTCTGATAAGCATCTATAAGAAGAGAGTAAATAAGAGTCTTTACCTTTATCATCTGCTGCTCAACACCCATTGAACCGCTACTGTCAACAACAAAAAGAATAGAAGTTGCATTTTCAACTATTCTCATATTTTCTTTAATAGATTCTTTTGTTACTTTAAAATTTTTTCCATATTTTATAGCTGAAAACTTTATAGTGGGTATTATTGCAATATCACTTATTTTACTGTTATTGGGCTCTCTATATCCAATAATTCTGCCATGTTTATTATCAGAAATTCCTGTTGCTCTCCTACCGCTGCCTGATATAATTTTATTTTTCTTTAAAAATTTTAATTTTTTTATTTTATAAGGTGTGCCTAAAGAATAGATTGTGGCTTTAATACTGCTATCTTCTTTTTTATTAGATTCTTTACACTCTACTTTTTTTTTTCTGAAAACTCTAATTTTTTTGAAATATTACCATATTCTGCTGATTTGATTTTCTGAATTGATTGCTCCACCAGATCATATTCAACATTTAACTCTTCAAAAGGGTTTTTTCTCATTCTATGTGGCAACACAAGCTTACTTGCTTCCCTAACATGTTGAAGCTCAACATTGCTCGCTCCATAAAATGCAGCAAGTGCAATTGAAGTTTTCTCCATAATAATATCTGCTCTATGCCCATCTACATTTAAATCTATTGATATTTGTGCAATAATTTTCAAAATATTTTCATCAACTTTAATACTATTTAAAAGTTGTTGTGCTTTTATAATTTTTTCTTTAAGCAATTCATCTTGCTTCTGCCATTCAGCAATAAACTGCTCAGGATTTTTTTCAAACTCTTTCCTCCTTCTAACTACCTCAACTCTATCATCTAAAGATTTTATCCCTTTAATTTCTACACATAAACCAAATCTATCAAGCAACTGTGGCCTTAGTTCTCCTTCTTCTGGGTTCATTGTACCAATAAGTACAAATCGGCTTGGATGGGAAAAAGAAATTCCCTCACGTTCAATGTAATTTTCACCCATTGCAGCAGAATCAAGAATTATATCAACTATATGGTCAGATAAAAGATTAACTTCATCAATGTATAGAATACCTCTGTTTGCTTCTGCTAATATTCCTGCTTCAAAAGATTTTATGCCATCTTTCAAAACCTTTTCTATATCAATTGTGCCAACAACCCTATCCTCTGTAGCTCCAACAGGAAGATTAACAACTTTCATTTTTCTGTACTCAAAATCAAGGAAGCCATTTTTGCTTAACTTCTCTTTACAAAACTCACATAGATTAATTTCATCATCTGGATTGCAATGAAACTTACATCCTTTTACCACTTTTAATTGTGGCAAAGCATTAGCTATAGCTCTCACAGCAGTTGATTTAGCTGTCCCTTTTTCTCCTCTAATTAAAACTCCACCAATTGTTGGATCAATAATGTTCAATATTAAGGCTTTTTTCATTAAATCCTGACCAACAATTGCTGAAAAAGGATAAATATATTTCATTAAAATTAAACTCCTGTTAATTTCAAACTTAGCTCTTTTAACTGTTTCTTACTAACCTCAGATGGTGCATCAGTCATTAAACATGTAGCTTTTTGAGTTTTTGGAAAAGCAATAACATCTCTTATAGAATCTGTACCTGTTAAAAACATCAGGAGCCTATCAAAACCAAATGCAAGTCCTCCATGAGGTGGCGCACCATACTGGAAAGCTTCAAGTAAAAAACCAAATTTCTGGTTTGCTTCTTCATCTGAAATATTTAAAATTTTAAAAATCTTTTTCTGAATATCTTTCCTGTGAATCCTTATACTTCCTCCACCTATCTCCACTCCATTTAAAACAAGATCGTATGCTTTGGCTCTAACTTTTTCTGGAGAAGTATCAAGCATGTTAATATCTTCATCTTTAGGCATAGTAAAAGGGTGATGTTTGGATACATATCTCTTTTCTTCATTATCCCACTCAAACAGAGGGAAATCAACTATCCATACAAACTTAAACTCATTTTCATTAATTAAATTGAGTCGTTTAGCTATCTCTTTTCTTAGATGACCTAATGAATCATTAACTATTTCAACTGTATCTGCACCAAAAAGTATAAGATCACCTGCTTTTATTTGGAGTCTCTCTTTTAACTGCTCTTTCTCTTCTTCAGAGAAAAATTTAACAATAGGTGACTGCCATTCACCATCACCTAAAACTTTAATCCATGCCATACCTTTAGCACCATAGATTTTCACAAACTCTGTAAGTTCATCAAGATCTTTTCTACTAAAATTAATACCATTTTCAACTTTAATACTTTTAATAATTCCTCCATTTTTTACAGCACTGCTAAAAACTTTAAAAGATGTATTTTCAAAAATATCGGTAACATTGTATAATGGAAGCTCAAATCTAAGATCAGGTGCATCAAGGCCATATTTTTCCATTGCTTCTTTATACGTTAAAACCTTAAAATCCTCATTAATATCAACATCTTTAATTTCTTTGAAAATTTTTTTAATCATTTTTTCCATTAAAGAAATAATATCTCCTTCATTGATAAAAGACATTTCAAGGTCTATCTGGGTAAATTCTGGCTGCCTATCTGCCCGTAAATCTTCATCTCTAAAACATTTTACAATTTGAAAGTATCTATCAAAACCAGCAACCATCAATAGTTGCTTAAAAAGCTGCGGTGATTGAGGAAGTGCATAAAATTTACCAGGATTTACCCTGCTTGGAACAAGATAATCCCTTGCTCCTTCTGGAGTACTTTTTGTAAGAAAAGGTGTCTCTATTTCAAGAAAATTATTCTCATTTAAAAAATTTCTTACTATTTGAGCTGTTTTATGCCTGATTATAAAATTCTTCTGCATAGAAGGTCTTCTCAAATCAAGGTATCTATATTTTAAACGAAGATTTTCAGATGTTTGAGCATGGTCATCAATTAAAATAGGAGGTGTCTCTGATTTATTGAGAATTTCAACACTTTTAACATTTACCTCTATCTCTCCTGTGTTTATTCTCTGATTTATTGTCCCTTCCGGTCTTTTTACAACCTCTCCCTCAATTTTTATAACATCTTCACTTCTTAATCTCTTTCCAATTTCATGAACAGCTTCGCTAATTTCAGGATTAAAAACAATCTGTGTGATTCCATATCTATCCCTTAAATCAATAAAAATAATTCCCCCATGGTCTCGCCAATTCTCAACCCATCCTGACAAAACAACATTATCACCTATATTATTTAATCTCAATTCTCCACATGTATGAGTTCTAAACATATTTTAATCCTTTCTCTTTTTTATTAAGGTAGCTGCAATAAAATTTTTTTAAAAAAGTGTCAAGTATTTATTAAAGATAAATAATAGAATGGTTAAATTAACTGAAAATAAATTTTAAAATGTAAAAGATAAAAATTACTCCTATTGCGCCTACAGGAATTGTTATTAACCATGAAACAACTATATTCCTTAAAACTCTCATATTTAATGCTGTAAAGCCTCGTGCCATACCAACGCCAAGAACAGCACCCACAAGAGTATGTGTAGTAGAAATTGGCAATCCAAGCCTTGATGCAAGCAATATAGTAATAGCTGCGGAAAACTCTGCTGAAAATCCTCTGGTAGGAGTGAGTTCTGTAATCTTTTTGCCAATTGTAAGCATTACTCTCCAACCCCAGGTTGCAAGACCAATTACAATACCAAGTCCACCTAAAAGTAAAATCCATGGTGGCACAGGAGCTTTTAAAGAAACAATACCTGTTTTTAAAACTGCTATAATTGCTGCCAGTGGCCCTACTGCATTTGCAACATCATTGGCACCATGAGCAAATGCAACAAAACCTGCACTTAAAATCTGTAAATATGCAAAAACTTTTTCAACTCCTGCAACATTTTTTCTATCTGCAACTTCATCAACATCATATATTTCAAGCTCACTATTAACATCCTTTAATTGATTTAAAATTTCAGTTAATCTATGTTTTATGTTATGCGGTGCTAATTCAACGCTTTTTTCTATTCTTTTCTGAGCTCTAAATAGATTAAATTTCAACCTTGCACTTGGAATGTTAATAGGTTGTTCATCTTCCTCTTCTATAATTTCATCTTCTATTTTATTAAGTAATTTTTTACCAATAAATCCAGCAACCAAACCAACAATTGTTGATATAAGTAGCGAATGAGTTAAATTTAGATTAAGATGAAGGTTTTTAAGTCCTTTAAACATCATTACAAGTGAGAGCACAAAAAATACAAAAAATATTAAAACAGGCGCTACTTTTTTAGTAGCTTTCATTGGATCAGGCTGGTAAAAAATCTTATACCTTAATATATTGAAAATAATAAATGCAATTGATGCACTTAAAACTGGAGAAACCACCCAGCTTGCAACAATAGAAGCAATTTTACCCCAATGAATTGCTGAAAAACCACCTATAAGAATACCAAAACCAAGTATTGAACCAACTATTGAATGAGTTGTGGACACAGGCCATCCAAAGTAAGAGGCAATTTGAAGCCATATAGCAGCAGTAAGAAGAGCTGCAAGCATTCCGTAGATAAAGAGATCTGGTGATGATGCAAAAATATTTGTCTCTATAATACCTTTTCTAATAGTCTCAGAAACATGGCTACCAACAAAAAAGGCACCTGAAAATTCTAAAACAGATGCAATGATAATAGCTCGCTTTAAAGTAAGAGCACCACTTCCAACAGATGTGCCCATTGCATTGGCAACATCATTGGCGCCAATGCTCCATGCCATATATAAACCGAAAAAAATAGCTAAAATTAAAATAACGGTGTCTGCACTAATCATTAATCAATCATGGTTCTGACTCTGTTTGCCATTTTCTCAGAGTAATTTGACAGGTCAGAAAGAGTTTTTAATATCTGAATCCATAAATAAAAAGTAGCATAGCTCATTTTATCATCATTTGAAAACAGGTTCTGCAACAATTTCTGCTGAAACAGGTCTGCCTCATGCTCAAGAAATGCAACTTCATCAACAAGCGCCTTAATATGCTCAGCATCTTTACCAGCAAAAGTTGCCTTAATAACTCTTTCCATCTTTTCTATTAAAAGATAAGTTTTTTTCACAGCTTCTATATTTTTATTTAAAAAATTTTCAAAATCTATCTTCATTTCAGGTAATATTTCAACCTTTTTATAAGTCAGCAAAACTCCTATATCTTCACATTTATCTGCAATACCATCTTGAATTGCAAGGATTTCAAGAATAGTAGCTTTATCTATTGGAATAAAAACCTTGCCTGTGAGATTGTTCCTGATTTCATTTTTAATTAGATCTGCTTCATTCTCAAGGTCACTAATTTCTTTGCCAATTACTGTAACAGCTTCATAATCTTTGGCTTCAAGTTTTAAAAAAATTTCCTTTACTTTTAGAACGCAATCTATTACTTTACCCATGTGGTCAGATAAAGATGTAAATGGAGATTTTGAAAAAAGGTTAGTTATTGTTCTCATGTGCAGCCCATTAACAATAATTTTTTTATATGTCAATAAATTTATTTTAAATATGCATACAGTATAAAATATACATTAAAACAAAGGAGATATAAATGAAGTGTGTGGTTCTTTCAAGTGGAGGCCTTGATTCAACAGTTACAATGGCAATTGCTAAAAACCTTGGTTATGAAATTATATCTCTATCTTTCAATTATCATCAGAGACATAAAGTAGAGTTAGAATGTGCTAAAAAGGTTGCAAAATTTTTTAATGTGAAAAAGCATATTATTGTAGAGGTTCCTTTTGATAAAATAGGTGGTTCTGCTTTAACAAATGTTAATATTGAAATTCCTGAAGGAAAAATTGAAAGAGATGAAATACCAATTACATATGTACCTGGAAGAAATATAATCTTTTTATCCATTGCTGTTAGTGTTGCTGAAATCTGTGGTGCTAATGATATTTTCATTGGCGTGAATGCAATTGACTATTCAGGCTATCCAGATTGTAGACCAGAGTTCATTGAGCAATTTGAAAAAGCTGTTAATCTTGGCACTAAAGCTTCTGTTGAGGGGAAGCCTTTTAAAATACATACTCCTTTAATTAATCTAACCAAAAAAGAAATTATTGAAAAAGGAATCTCTCTTGGTGTAGATTTTAAAATTACAAGTAGTTGCTACAATCCTGATAGCAATGGCAATCCATGTGGTAAGTGCGATAGTTGTGTATTAAGATTAAAAGGCTTTAAAGATGCTGGGATAAAAGACCCTTTAACCTATTTAGCTTGATTAATTTACATTTTAATCCATCAGAGGTTATTAACATGGAAAAGAGAGAAAAATTTTTAAAACTATTAAAGGAGAGTGAGAAAATTTCTGTTATCACAGGAGCAGGAATTTCAGCAGAAAGTGGAGTACCAACTTTCAGAGGAAAAGATGGATTATGGAAAAATTATAAAGCAGAAGAGTTAGCAACACCTTATGCTTTTAGCAGAAATCCAGAATTAGTTTGGGAGTGGTACAACTGGAGGAGAGAGTTAATCTCAAAATGCAAACCAAACCCTGCACACTATTTCCTTACAAATCTTGAAAAAAAGAAAGAGGATTTTTTATTAATTACACAAAATGTAGATGGTTTGCACAGAAAAGCAGGAACCAAAAAATTAGTTGAAATTCATGGCTCAATTTGGAAAATTAAATGCACCAAATGTACCTATATTGAAGAAAATTGGGATGTGCCATTAAAATTTCCGCCCCTTTGCCCTAAATGTAATGAGCTTTTAAGACCTGCTGTAGTATGGTTTGGAGAGTCATTAAATTATAATGATATTGAAAAGTCCATTAATCATATTAATAGTTCAAATTTATTAATAATTATTGGCACATCTGGAGTTGTGCAACCAGTTGCGTCATTTCCTTTGCAGGGTAAACAGAACAATCCTCATTTAAAAATAGTAGAATTAAATATCTCAGAAACACCTATAACATCTTATACTGATATTTTTATAAAATGTAAATCAGGTGAATTTTTAAAGGATATTAAGTTATAAGCCGGAAAAAACCGAAGACCTTTGCACAGTATCTTTAGTGATATACTAAAATTTTTATTTGATAATAATAACTTATGGATTCTTCAGTCGCTACGCTCCCTCAGAATGACCCAAAAAAGTCATTCTGAGCAAAGCGAAGAATCCATTATAACTGCCTGTTTTTACATATATATTTATTTTGTAAAATTTTGCTATTTTTTATTGTGCAAAGCTTTCAACCGGCTTATACAAGTTTATAGTTCAACGTTGAAAGATACTTTAATAACAACTTAAAAATATTGCAGATGTCATTTCAAATTAGAAAATTGTATTCTATCTATTTATTTTATAAATTTTACAGCATTACTTATTAAAGATACAAGATTATCATCATCAAAATATTCCACATTTATTACCATAGTATAAAAATGAGGATCATTAACATCAAAATCAAAGTAGTATTTATTATAACTTATTGATTTTTTATCTATTTTCTCAATTAAAGAATCCACTTCTTTCTCTGGAACTCCTTTTTCTTCTATCAAAACCTTTCTTCTATAATCTTTACTTGCAACAAACCTTAAGTGTAAAGAGGCTGGTTCATCTTTTAAAATAATATTTCCTCCTCTACCCACAATTATACAATCTCCTGCTTTTGCAAGTGCACCAATAACCCTGTACAACATTTTTTTGTAAATTTCTGAATCAATCCAGCCTTTGGAATCCATTCTGTATGGTAAAAGATGCTTATAGCTATCCCTTATCCTCCTTGAGTAGAGTTTTTTCTCTTTCTCCTCTTCTGTAAGTTTATCCTTTTTTTTAGAAAAAAGATCAAGAGAAAAATATTTGGAAATTGTGGCAACTAAATTTTCATGTTTCTCTTCTTCAAAAGATTTCACATCAATTCTATTAATTTTTAGTAATTCAGCTATCTCTTCTGCAATAATATGGTCAAAGTAGAGATAACTAAGTTTCTCAGCTATCTTCTGTGCAATAAAAATTCCTTTGGTTCCTAATTCTGCATTAATTGTAATAATTGCCATACATTCCTCCTTATAATTAATTAAACTTTATAATATTCCCTGTACCAGTTAATAAAATTTTTAATTCCAATTTCAAGAGGTGTTGATGGTTTAAAACCAACATCATTAATTAAATCATCAATATCAGCATAGGTTTCTACAACATCACCTTTTTGCAATTCTTTAAATTCAATAATTGCTTTTTTACCAATGTTTTTTTCAATAGTAGAGATGAAATCCATTAAATGCACAGGGTTATTATTGCCAATATTATATAATCTATATGGAGCATAACTATATGAGGGGTCAGGATTTGTTCCATCCCAGCTGCTGCTTCCTGTTGGAATTTTACTCATAACTCTAACAACACCCTCAATTATATCATCAATGTATGTAAAATCTCTCTTCATTTCACCATAGTTGTAAACTTCTATTGGCTTTCCTTCTATTATATTTTTGGTGAATTTAAAAAGTGCCATATCAGGTCTACCCCATGGACCATAAACTGTAAAAAATCTTAAACCAGTAGTTGGTATTTGATATAAATGTGAATAAGTATGCGCCATTAATTCATTAGATTTTTTTGTTGCTGCATATAATGATACAGGATGATCAACATTGTGGTGAACAGAAAAGGGCATTTTTTTATTTGCACCATAAACTGAGCTCGATGATGCATAAACAAGATGTTTAACCCCTGTATGTCTACAACCTTCTAAAATATTTAAAAATCCATAAATATTGCTATCTATATATGAATAAGGATTAACAAGTGAATATCTAACTCCTGCCTGTGCAGCAAGATTAACAACAATATCAAATGAGTTGTCTCTGAAAATCTCTTTAACCTTGTCTTTATCTCCTAAATCAGCATGATAAAATGAGAAGTTTTGAAAATCCTGTAAAATTTTTAGCCTGCTTTTTTTTAAATTAACATCATAATAATCGTTTAAATTATCAATACCTGTAACATAAAAATCTTTTTTATCAGTTAACAATTTTTTAGAAAGGTGAAAACCTATAAAGCCCGCTGCCCCTGTAATTAATATCTTCATAAAAATTCCTTTAATTTATTTAAAGTTTATGTTACTAAAAGTTTATATGAAAGTCAATATTTCTCTTTTACAAATTAAAGTTGTAGCTGGCAATATAGAGAAAAACTTTGAAACAGTTATTAATTATTTAATGAAATTGCCAGAAAAAAATTATCATTTTGCTGTATTACCAGAGCTCTGGGCATCTGGCTACTCTTATGAAAATATAGATTTTTGCGCTAAATATACAACTGAGAATATTTACAAATTGGAAAAAATAGCTTTTGAAAAAAACTTAAACATTATCGGCTCCGTTCCATATATTGAGAAAAATAATCTATATAACAGGAATCTATTCATTAACAATAAAGGGGAAATTGCATCTTACTACAATAAAATTCATCTTTTTAAACCATTAAAAGAAGATAAATATTTTAAAAAGGGAGAAAAAATCTGCTTTGTAAAAGACCCAATACCGTTTGGATTAACTCTATGTTATGACTTAAGATTCCCTGAGCTTTTTAGAATTCTTACTATAAAAGGAGCACTAATTATATTTATATCAGCACAGTGGCCAAAAGCAAGACTAACCCATTGGAAAATTTTAAATATTGCAAGAGCTATTGAGAATCAAATTTTTATAGTTTCATGTAATTGTGTTGGTTTTTTAAATGAAATTGAATTTGGTGGAAATTCAATGATTGTCAACCCTGATGGTGAAATATTAGCTGAACTTTCAAATAACGAAGAAATTTTTTCTTGCATTATTGAAACAGATGAAATAAATAAAAGTAAATCTCTATTTGATATTAAAAAGGATATTACTTTAATATAGATGGTTAAACTGCTTTTTATAGGAATAGGTGGATTTTTTGGAGCTATCTCAAGGTATGTTGTGGCTAAAATTTCAATGTTAATCCTTGGCAATAACATTCCATTTGGGACTTTTATTGTAAATGTAGTTGGCTCTTTTTTATTAGGTTATTTCCATACTATTACTGTAGAACGTATCTTTCTACCAGATTATTTGAGGTTTGCTCTATCTGTTGGTTTTCTTGGTGCTTTTACAACTTTTTCCACTTTTTCTGTTGAAACTTTAATGTTATTTGAAGACAATGCATACATTTTTGGGCTTTTAAATATTTTTGCAAATTTCTTTTTTACTCTATTATCAGCTTATTTTGGAATATATCTTGCAAGGAGTTAAAATGACACCTGGCAAACTCATTGGCAAACAAAAGTTAATGAGAATTTTTATTGGTGAAGATGACACCTACAATGGAAAACCCCTATTTAAAGCTATAGTTAACCATTGCAAAGAGAATAATATTGCAGGAGCGACGGTAATTAGAGGTATTTATGGATATGGTGCCAGTTCTGTTATTCATTCAAGCAGGACTTTTGCATTATCTCAAGATTTGCCAATAATTATAGAGATTATTGACACACTTGAAAATATAGAAAAAATTTTACCTGATATTGAAACAATGATAAAAGATGCCCATGGAATCATAACTTTAGAGCTTGCTGAAGTTATAAAATATTTTTAGGAGGAAAATTTTGGATTACAAATCAGCTGGTGTAGATATTGAAAAAGCAGATAATATAATTAAAAATTTAAAAGAAAAAATTAAAGAAACTTTTACTCCTGAAGTATTGTCTGATATTGGTGGCTTTTCAGGTTTTTTTGACCTTTCAAATGATAATTTTTCCAACCCAGTGCTTGTTAGCTCTGTTGATGGTGTGGGGACTAAGCTCAAATTAGCATTTTTAAGTGGCATTCATTCAACTATTGGAATAGATCTTGTTGCAATGGTTGTAAATGACTTAATTGTTACTGGTGCCAAGCCTTTGTTTTTACTTGATTACTTTGCTACTGGCAAATTAGATGAAAAAATAGCAAGTGATGTAATAAGTGGAATTATCAAAGGATGCAGAGAAGCAGGTTGTTCCCTTATTGGCGGAGAAACTGCTGAAATGCCAGGTTTTTACAGAGATAATGAGTATGATTTAGCAGCATTTGGTGTTGGAATTATATCAAAAGATAAGATTATTGATGGTTCATCAATTGCCTTTAAAAATAAAATAATTGGCCTTCAATCATCAGGTGTACATAGCAATGGTTTCTCCTTATTAAGAAAAATTTTTATTGAATCAGAAAAATTTGATATAAATAAAAAAATAGATGAAATTGGTAAAACATTAATAGAAGAGCTATTAACTCCCACACAAATTTATGTTGATATAGTTCTTAAATTAACAAAAATTTTTCAAATTAATGGAATGGTACATATTACTGGTGGCGGTTTTATAGAAAATATTCCACGAGTTTTACCTGAAAGATGCAAAGCAGTTATTGATGTTTCAACATGGGAAATACCATATATCTTTAAACTCACAAAACAATCTGGCAATATTGATGAAATTGAAATGTTTAAAACATTTAACAATGGCATTGGATATATTTTAATAACACCTCAAGATATTGTTGATGACCTTTTAAGTATGCTAAATAATTTGAATATGGAATCTTATTTAATTGGGGAAATTGTTCAAAGAGAATCAGATGAATCTCAAGTTGAACTTAAAAACTATAAAAATGCTTTTAAAATATAAAAGAGGTTAAAATGAAAAAATTAGGAATTTTAATTTCAGGCAGTGGCACAAATTTACAATCCATAATTGATAATATTAACAGTGGTTTTATTAAAAATGCTGAGATTTCTGTGGTAATAAGTAACAACTCTGAAGCTTATGGACTTGTAAGAGCAGAGAAAAGCTCTATTCCCACTGCTGTTATTAATCATAAAGATTTTCCAAATAGAGAGGATTTTGAAGAAAAATTAATTGAAAAATTAGAAGAATACAATATTGATTATGTTATACTTGCTGGTTTTATGCGTGTTTTAACAAAAAAATTTATTTCACATTATCGTTATAAAATTTTAAACATACACCCTGCTCTTTTACCTTCATTTCCAGGTACTGATGGTCAAAAACAGGCTTTTGAATATGGTGTGAAGTTTTCAGGTTGTACTGTGCATTTTGTTGATGAAGGTACAGATACTGGGCCTATTATTGTTCAGGCAGTTGTTCCAGTTTTGCAAAACGATAATGTGGAAACTCTGAAGAAACGTATACTTGCTAAAGAGCATATTATTTTCCCATATGCAATAAAACTTCTTGTTGAAGATAAGTTGCAAATTTCTGGCAGAAAAGTTTATATAAAAGATGAACCTACAGAAAATATGAAAGATCTATTTTTAATCAATCCTTACTCTACATCTTAAAACTTAAATAATTATTATAGAAATGGAAAAAGGGGCATTAATGCCCCTTAATTAAACAAGGTAGTTTATCAAATTCTGCTGCTGAGCAATATTATCCATACCAGCCTGCATCTGAGCATTAACTTGTAGCATGTTTTGTTGATGCTTCATCTGCTTATTTAATGCTCCACCAACAATATCCTCAGTTAAATTTTTTGATTCTTGAACTCTGTTTTGAGTCATGTTTAATGTTTGATTCATTACATTATAACCTTGACCCATACCTACACCTTGAATTGACATATTCATCCCCCCTTTCTATTTATCCTAATCTGTTATCGGATATAATAATAAAAACTTTAATTTTTTTTCAAATTTTTTCAAAAAAAATTACCAACAAGATTAACTCTCTTAAATTACTAAAAAAAATCAAAACAAGCTATTTTTTTATAAGAAAACTGCCCGAAAATTTCTTTAAAATTTTTTAAAATTATAAAAAATTTTATTTATTGATAGTTGCCTATTACTATGGTATTGATATTTAAATTTTTTAAAAGGAGAAAAAGATGTGGGAAGGTTTATTAAAAACATATAAAAAATATTTACCATTTAAAGATGAATCTAAAATTGTAACATTAAATGAAGGTAACACTCCTTTGATAAAAGCTACTAAAATTAATAAATTAATTGGCGATGATATTACAATTTACTTTAAATATGAAGGTTTAAACCCCACAGGCTCTTTTAAAGATAGAGGTATGACAATGGCTGTAACAAATGCTGTTGAGAATAATTCCAGAGCTGTTATATGCGCATCCACAGGTAATACCTCTGCATCTGCTGCTGCTTATGCTGCAAGAGCAGGTTTAAGAGCTATTGTTTTAATTCCTGAAGGTAAAATAGCTCTTGGCAAATTATCACAGGCAATGATGCATGGTGCAAAGGTTGTTCAAATAAAAGGCAATTTTGACATAGCACTAAAACTTGTTAGGGAAATTTCAGAAAAATACCCCATTACTCTTGTGAATTCACTTAATCCATATAGATTAGAGGGACAAAAAACAGCTGCATTTGAAATAGTGGATTCTCTTGGAGATGCTCCAGATTATCATTGCCTGCCTGTAGGAAATGCTGGAAATATTACAGCTTATTGGATGGGATACAAAGAGTATTATAATGATGGTAAGTCAAAAAAATTACCTAAAATGTTAGGATTTCAGGCAGAGGGCGCAGCACCAATAGTTAGAGGATATAAAATAGATAATCCTGAAACAGTTGCAACTGCTATTAGAATTGGTAATCCTGCAAGTTGGAAAAAAGCTGAAGCAGCAAGAGATGAGTCTAAAGGATTAATAGATATGGTTTCTGATAAAGAAATTTTAAAAGCATACAAATTAATAGCCTCAGAGGAAGGTATATTTTGTGAGCCAGCAAGTGCTGCTACTGTTGCTGGATTACTAAAGTTGTCCAAAAAAGATTTTTTCAAAAAAGGAGACATTATTACATGTACATTAACAGGTCATGGTTTAAAAGATCCAGATAATGCTATTAAAATTTCAGAAAAGCCTGTTACTCTGGAGCCTGATTTTAATAAAATAGTAGAAACTATTTTAGGAGATTAATTATGAAATATTTAATTCTTTTAAGTGATGGAATGGCAGGATGGCCATTAAAAGAGCTTCATGATAAAACCACCCTTGAAGCTGCCAATACACCTAATATGAATAAATTAGCTGCAAATGGTGAAATTGGCCTTGTTGCTACTACACCAGAAGGGATGGAACCAGGTAGTGATGTTACCAATATGGGATTATTTGGTTATGATCCAAAAAAATATTATACAGGCAGAGCTCCTCTTGAAGCTTTAAGTATGGGGATAGAACTTGGAGATAATGATGTTGCTTTCAGATGTAATCTTGTAAATCTTCTACACTATGAAGGAAGAGTGTATATGCACGACTATTCAGCAGGACATATTACCACTGAAGAGGGAAACAGATTAATAAAGGATTTTAACAAATTATTAAACCTTGAGAATATTAAATTTTTTCCAGGTATAAGTTATCGTAACATTATGGTATGCTACAATTGCCCTGAGCATATAGCTAATACTAAATTATATCCTCCTCACGATATAATTGGCAAAGAAGTAAAAAATTATTTACCAGAAAACTGGGGTGAAAGTGAAATTGTATGGCTAATGACACAATCTCAGACTTTCTTTCATCAACATGAAGTGAATAAAAAAAGATTAGAACAGGAGAAACTTCCAGCAAATTCAATCTGGCTATGGGGACAGGGTAAAAAACCAGCTATCCCTTTATTTAAAGATAAATTTTCTATCTCTGGTGGAGTAATTGCAGCTGTTGATCTAATAAAGGGGATTGGAGTTGCTGCAGGACTCGAAATTAAAGATATTGAAGGTGCTACTGGTTATATTGACACTAATTACAAAGGCAAAGCTGATGGTGCACTTGAATTATTAGAAAAACATGATTTTATTTTTCTCCATGTTGAAGCTGCTGATGAATCTGGACATGAAGGTAATATTGAAAATAAAATTAAAGCTATCGAATTTTTTGATGAAAAGATAGTTGGTTATCTCATAGATAGATTAGCATCAAAATTTGGAGAATTTAAATTATTAATAACACCAGACCATCCAACTCCAATTGAGAAAAGGACTCATGTTGCTGACCCTGTGCCATTTATTCTTTATTCTTCAAAAAATGGTTTCTCCAAAAAGGGTATAAATTTTTCAGAAAAAGAAGCAGAAAAATCAAAAATTTTTTACAATGCAGCATACAAATTAACAGAGAGTTTATTAAAGGAGTCTTAAACCTATATGGAAAAAATTTTACAAAAACTAAATGACCAGCAGTTTCAGGCTGTTGTTAATAATCAAGATCCTCTTCTTGTACTTGCAGGTGCAGGAAGTGGTAAAACTACTCTCCTTACTGTGAAATTTGCATATCTTGTTAAAGAGGAAGGTTTTAATCCAGGGAAAATCTTATCTGTTACTTTTACAAACAAAGCAGCTAATGAAATGAAAGAAAGAATTTTAAAACTTACAAAAATTAAAGGTAATTTACCATGGATAACAACCTTTCATTCTTTTGGTTCTAAAGTTTTAAGGAAATTCATAGATAAACTTGGTTATAAATCTGATTTTATAATTTATGATGATAGTGATCAGAAAAATTTTTTAAAAAAAATAATTAAAGAAGAGCTTAACCTTGATGATAAAAAATATTCACCACAAAAAGTAGCTTATTTTATTAATAGTTTTAAAAATGAGGCTATTTCTCCAGAAGAAGTTGATATTAGAGATAATAATTTGAAAAATTTATACTCAATCTATCAATTAAAAATGAAAGAAAATAATGCTGTAGATTTTGGAGATTTGCTTTATCTTACATACAAACTTTTTATAACCAATCAGGAAGTTGTTGATTATTACAGATATATTTTTGATTATATTTTAGTTGATGAGTATCAAGATACCAACTTAATTCAATACAAAATAATAAAACTTCTCACTGAGCCAAAAAGAAAGATCTGTGTAGTTGGTGATGATGACCAGTCAATTTACAGCTGGCGTGGAGCTAATATTAGAAATATTTTAAATTTTGAAAAAGATTTCCCAAATGCAATTGTAATAAAATTAGAAGAAAATTATAGATCTACCCAGACAATCCTCGATGCTGCTAATAACCTAATAAAGCAGAATAAAAATAGAAAGGGAAAAAATCTCTGGACATCAAAGGGAAAGGGTGAAAAAATAACTCTTTATGAAGCTTATGATGAATATGAAGAAGCTTCCTTTGTTATTAATACAATACTTAAAATAGGGGATTACTCTAAATGCGCAATATTATACAGAACAAATGCCCAATCAAGAGTTTTTGAAGACACACTTGTTAAACATAATATTCCCTATATTATAGTTGGTGGTTTTAAATTTTTTGACAGAAAAGAGATTAAGGATATAATTGCATATTTAAAACTTGTTAATGGCTGTGAAGATCTACTTTCATATGAAAGAGTTATTAATGTGCCACCACGAGGTATTGGTTCTAAAACATTTGCTAAAATCATAAGATTATCCAATGAGCAAAATAAAACAATATATGAAATTTTAAAATCAGTAGCTAATGGAGAAATAAAATTTTCACCAAAAATCCAGAGAAGTTTAATCCAATTTTATGAAATTTTAACTGAATTAAGAGAAAAAAATAATATTCTAACATTATCTGATCTTGTAGGAAGAGTTATTGAAACCACAAAATATTTATCCATTTTTGAAAATATAGATCCTATTGAAAGGGAGAATAGAATAGCTAACCTTGAAGAATTAATAAGCTCAATAAAACATTTTGAAGAGAATAATCCTGATGCTACTCTAACTGATTATCTTGATTCTGTATCTTTAACATCATCTGTTGATGTAGATTATAAAGGTAGCAATGTTACCCTAATGACAATTCATTCAGCAAAAGGCCTTGAATTTCCATATATTTTTCTCACAGGTCTTGAAGATAATATTTTACCTCATATAAATTCTAAGTTTAATGAAATGGAAGTAGAAGAAGAGAGAAGGCTCTGCTATGTTGCTATTACAAGAGCTAAGCAGAAATTATTCATATCATACAGTCAAAAAAGAGGTAAAGGAAGAGTTACACAATACAATCAGCCTTCACCTTTTTTGCATGAAATTCCAGAGGAATTAATTGAACCTTATAAAATAAAAAACAATTATAAAACATTTGAAAGACCTTCAGAAAGAGATAAAAATGACTCAAGGGTAAAATCTGGTATGCTTGTAAACCACAGAAAGTTTGGAATTGGTAAAATTATTGCAATAGTTGGTGATAATGGAGAGAAAGTTGTTATATATTTTAAAAAATTTGGAAAAAAAACATTAAACATCAATAAAGCACCTATTCAGTTTTTATAATAAAATTTCTTGAAAAAATCAGATAAATCAGGTAAAATTGAGAAATAAATTAAAAAAGGAGTGTAAATTGAAGAGATTAATTTTAATAGGAATTTTTATATTATCCACAATAACAATGCTTTTTGCTTATTCTCCATGGGATCCCTTAATAAAACATTTAAATGGCTACTATTCTTATGGTAATATAGAATCCTATACTATCTCCAATATTAATAATAAAACATTAACCTTTAACATAACCACCCAACCAACGTTATTTCCAGGTGGAGAGTTGATTATTAAAAAGAAAAGCAACAATCCTCTTTCATCAGAAACTCTCGGTTTTGCAAGATTTATGGGATTTTTTAATCAATTTGGCACAGCATCTATAATATATAGTTTACAACCTATTAAAAAAGGAGATTTTTTATTAAAGCCATTTAATAGAAAAGTTGTGTTATTCACCAATGTAAAAAACAAATATTCTTTTAAACCATACATAGATTTACAACAAGCTTTAACCTATAATAATTTTACAATTTATGAAATAAATAGACCAGATGAAGTAAAATTCCTTAACAAAAGTGAATACAATCTACTTGTTAGACTTGATGCATCTCAAGGAATAATTACTGCAAAAATACAGTCATTATACGATAATTCTATTCTATTTAATCAAGGTTTTCAATTTCCTTATCAAGTGGCAACTAATTATCCACCTGATATAAAAATTTCTTTTAATCAGCCTCAATATATTCCAAATAAATTTTTTCCACGAAAAAGTGTTTCATCTAACAAATTCATTAGAAGATCAAAAAGAAATCTTACTGATTACAGTTTTACAACTGGAAGAGAAATTACAGAAAATCAGCTTACTTTAAGTGGTGATTTTGAAGTTGTTAAATATAAGCTTCATAGAAAAGCAGTAAGAATTGTTACAGCAGATGTAGATGGAGACGGAGAGTATGAATTGGTTACATTAAATGATTATGGAATCAATGTGTATAAATTTGGCAATACAGAGTTAAAACTTATGTATAATTACCCTTTCTCAGGTAGTAATATCACTGCAATACATCTTCATACAGCAGATTTTAATAAAAATGGGAAAGCAGAACTATTTATTACACTAACTCAAAAATATAAGGATGTTGACTCAATTACCTCTAAATTGTGCTCAATAATTATTGAGTATTCATCTCATAACAAATTTCACGTTATTAATAGAAATCTTGAATATTATCTAAGAGTAGTTGAAGACAGAAATGGTGTTAAACATCTTATTTGCCAGCATAAAGGAGAATATGAGCCTTTTGATGGTGTTATCAGAGAAATGGTTTGGACAGGTTCAAAATTTAAAGTATCCAAACCTTATGAAGAAGCAAAAAATGTTTACTCAATTTATGGGTTTGCACCAAATCCAGATAAAAAAGATTATACAATAATTATTGATAAATTTGGAAATATAGCAGGATATTATGCACCAAAAGAAGAAAAAGTTGACTTGTTAAGTGAAAATATGGGAGTTTTTAAAACAATTGCTTATCCAATTAAATTAAAATGGGATTTTTATAGAGGTGGTTATGACAGGGAGACATCAAGAGATGTTTATGCTTATAGGAGATTTGAATATAAAAAAGAGTTTAATAAACAGGTATTCACAATAAAAACATCATATAACAAAGACATTACAAGGAAAATAATTAGTAAAATTATACGAGGCGGTGAAGAGGAGCCTGACAGAATAGTTGGTATTAGATGGATAGGGAACAATCTCATAAAAACATGGGAATCTGATAAATTCTATGAAACAGTGCTTGATTTTTCATTTGCTAAAATTAATGGTAAAGATGTACTTGCTGTATTGCTTGAAGATCCAGAAGAGGGATATATTGTAAAACTTCTGAAATAGCTCAAAAAGTAAGAATTTTTAAATTTCCTTCAGAACATTTGGTTGTTAGTAGTAATTTTTGTTAAAATAGAATGGGGTAAAATTCATAAAAAATCTGGGGCATTTTACCTTGAAAATTTGCAGTTTGCCTTAAGAAAACTGCAACAATCCAGAATGTAATAAAAATAATACTCATATAGAGTGATTGTTAGTTTTCTGCTTACATGTATATTAAATAGAAAATTAAAGACGCAAATTGTGCGTCTTTAATTTTTTAAATTACCATTAATTGAAAGAATTTTATAATCAATTTCAACTTCTTTTCCTGCCTCAAGAAGAGCATTTTCAATAATTCCCCTTAATCCAGAACAGCATGGAACTTCCATCATTAATACTGTAATTGAGTTAATTTCATGAGTTGAAAATATTTCTGTAAATCTTTCAACATACTCTTCTTTATTATCAAATTTGGGACATCCCATCATAACTACCCTATTTTGTAAAAAATCTTCATGCAAATTTGGATATGCAACAGCTGCACAATCAGCAAGTACAAGAAGATTACAATTTTCTAAAAAAGCAGCATGAGGTGGAACAAGTTTTATCTGAACTGGCCAGTGACCAAGCATTGATTTCTCTAATCTCTGAGTTTTTGGTTTATTTGCCTCCTCGCAACTTAAACATGAAACGTTTTCTCTGCTTTTTAAATATTCCTCAACAGCTTCTGGGTCAAACTCTTCAGCTTCTCTTTCAACAACCTTAATTGCTCCCTCAGGGCAATGTCCAAGACATGCTCCCAACCCATCACAATACTTTTCTGCAACTACCTTAGCTTTACCATTAATTATCTGAATAGCACCCTCCTCACATGCAGGCACACATAAACCACAACCTGTACATTTCTCTTCATCTATTTCTATTATCTGCCTTAAAACTTTCATTTTATTTACCTCCCTTTGATTTTAGTAAAACTTTTTTGGCAAGATTTTTTCCCGTTTCAGTTAAAAAATTATTTTCTATTCTTTTTTCAACTATTTCTCTGGAAATTTTACCTTCATTTAAGTCATCATTTAAATTTACAATCATATCTGCATCGTATAGGCATTTAAAATTTATAGTTTCCTCTTTTCTTGGATGATGATGGTGACCAACAATATCACAAACTTCATCTATAAGCTCTTTTTTGGCATCAAGCTTTTCTAATATCTGTCTTGCAACTTCTGGTCCCTCAATCTCTTGATATTTTGGAGCATTACTATTATATTTTTTTTCGGCATTTTTAATACCAATATCGTGTAGATATGCAGCACATAGTAATACTCCAAGATGGGCACCCTCTTCTCTCCCAATTTGCTCAGCATATCTTGCTACTTTGGTGGCATGAGAGATTCTTTTAAAATCTTTTTCAAAATATTTCTTCATTTCTATTGCTACTCTATTTTTCAGTAAATCATCTCTATTTTTCAATAATTCAGCAGGTAACTCTCCAAGACACTGCTCTGCATACTGACAATATGCAGCACAGCCAAAATCCATTTTAGGATTTGCCACTCTTTTACCACAATTCTTGCATTTCCTTGTGGGCTCATCTTTGAAAAACTCAACAGGATTACCACAATATGGGCATTTTATCTCATATATTGAATCAAATTTCCAGTATCTCATATCCTGACCAGGACATTTCATAACATTCTCCTTTCTTAATTTTAATAACGAACAGCTAACAACTAATTATATATAACATAAATAAAAAAAATTAAAATTGATTTAAGTCAAAATTTGAGGAAAAAGAGAAAAATAAAAGTGAGCAAGCTCACTTTTATTTTTTTATAATTGGAGAGAAATTGAATTTTTCTTTGAAATAATTAATCTGTGCTTCTGTCATAATTCCCTGTCCACAGTTTTCAACTTCTACAAGAGGAGTAATTTTCTCCCATTTATCAATAATTTTATTTTCACCATCAAACTGAACCTGAACAGCTCCAGTAGGGCACACATAGGCACAAGCACCACATGCTATACATAGGTCATTATAATCACCAAAAGGAGCTTCCACTTTCCTCTTAACTCCACGACCTGAAAAAGTAATAGCATTAACTCCAACAACCTCTCTACACGCTCGCTCGCACCTACCACATAAAATACAATCATCATATTCATCTACTTCAAAAATAGGTTTTTCAATACCAAATTCTTTAGATAATTTTAATAAAGCTGGATTATCTGGGCATCTACCAAGTAAAAGTTGAATAACCATCCTTCTATACTTTAAAACTTTCTCACTATTGGTAACAACTTCTATCTCTCTTGTTATTGGATAATTACAAGATGTTGTAATTTCTACTCTATTGCCTTTTTTAACTTCAACAAGACATAATCTGCACGATGCATAAGGAGATAGGGCTTCATGATTGCATAAAGTTGGAATTTTAATACCAAGCATATTTGCTGCATTCAAAATTGTAGTCTCTCTTTCTACTTCAATGCTTTTATTATCTATTGTTACCTTTATTTTCATTACTTTCTCCTTTTAATTAATTTTAACTGCATCAAATTTACATGAATCGTAACAGATGCCACATTTAATACATTTATCAGGATTAATTTCATGAGGTTTTTTCTTTTCACCGCTAATTGCTTCAACTGGACAATTTCTCTTACATGCACCACATCCTACACATTTATTCTGATCAATGGTGAAGGTGGTGAGATTCTTACAAACTCCAGCAGGGCATTTTTTTTCGTTTATATGCATTAAATATTCATCTTTAAAATATTTTAAGGTGCTTAAAACAGGATTAGGAGCAGTTTTACCAAGGCCACATAATGAGCCTTCTTTGGTAACCTCTGCTATCTCTTCTAAAAGAGTTAAGTCATCTTCTGTGCCTTTACCTGATGTAATTTTATCAAGAATTTCATACATTCTTTTTATACCTTCTCTACAGGTAGTACATTTGCCACAAGATTCTTCTTTGAGAAAATTAAGAAAATACTTTGCAACATCCACCATACAGGTTCGTTCATCCATTACTATCATTCCACCTGAACCCATCATTGAGCCAACTTTAACAAGCTCATCAAAATCAACTGGAATATCAAGCAAAGATTCTGGAATACAACCTCCTGAAGGGCCACCTGTCTGAACAGCTTTAAACTTTCTATTATTTAAAATACCACCACCTATATCAAAAATAATTTCTCTTAATGTTATTCCCATAGGCACTTCCACAAGTCCTGTGTTGTTCACTTTTCCAACAAGAGAAAAGATTTTTGTGCCCTTACTATTTTCTGTACCTATTTTAGAATACCAATCAGCACCATTGTTTATAATAAATGGAACATTACCCCATGTTTCAACATTATTAAGAACTGTAGGCTTACCCCAGAGCCCTTTTTCTGACATATGAATATGTTTTGCACGTGGCTCACCAACTTTCCCCTCAATAGAGGCTATTAGAGCAGAAGACTCACCACAAACAAAAGCTCCTCCACCTCTACTAATGTGCAGTTTAAAATTAAATCCTGTTCCAAGGATATTTTCTCCAAGCAATCCAAGTTCTTCTGCCTGTTTAATAGCATTTTCCAGATTTCTCACAGCTAATGGGTATTCATGACGTACATAAACATAACCTTCATCAGCACCAACAGCAAAAGCACCTATTAACATCCCTTCAATAATGAGATGAGGATTCCCTTCCAGTAAGCTCCTATCCATATATGCTCCTGGGTCACCTTCATCAGCATTACAAATAATATATTTTTTCTCACTTTCAACTATTTTACTTGATTCCCATTTAACACCTGTAGGAAATCCTCCTCCACCTCTGCCTCTTAGTCCAGATAATTTAATCTCTTCTATTACTTTTTCAGGGCTCATTTGAGTAATAGCCTTAATAAATCCTCTATATCCATCTAATGCAATATAGTCATTAATATCCTCAGGATTAATTAGACCATTATTTTTCATTAAAATTCTATGTTGCTTTTTGTAAAATGGAATCTCTTCTTCAAGAGCTATCCTTTCTTTATTAACAGGATCTCTGTACAAAAAATCTTCAATTATTTTATTGTTGATAATTGTCTCTTCAATAATAGTGTCAAGCATATCCACTTTTACGTGCTCATAAAATATCCCCTTTGGTTTAATAACCATAAGAGGGCCTCTTTCACAAAAACCGTGACAACCTGTGCTTTTTATAAAAACTTTATCTTCAAGGCCTCGTTCTTTAATTTTTTCACTAAGTGCATTAACTATATCTAAACTGCCATGAGCCTGGCAACCAGTACCTGCACAAATGGTTATGCAGGTTTTTGAGAAATCTTTTTCCTCTTTTATTTTTTTTGCATAATTATCAAACTCTTGAACTGAAGTTAATTTCATTTTATTCCTCTCTTCAATTTATTTATATTCATTCAAGATATCTTTTACTTTAGATGTATTCATATTCCCATAATATTTTTGATTAACAACAACCACTGGGCCAAGTGCACAGGCACCAAGACAGTTAACAGTTTCCAGAGTAAAATTCCCATCAGTTGTGGTTTCTCCTGCCTGGATATTTAACTTGTTTTCAAATTCAAGTAATACTTTATCTCCACCTCGAACATGACAAGCAGTTCCAAGGCATATTTGTATTATATTCTTTCCTCTTGGTGTAAGACTAAAAGCCTTAAAAAAAGTAGCTATTCTATAAATATCTGCTACAGGCATATTTAAAATTTTTGAAAGCTTAAACATGTCTTCTCTTTTCAAATATCCAGTCTTTTCCTGCAAATCTTGCAAAATTGATATTATGAATGCTCTATCATTATTATATTTTTTAACAATATCTTTAACATAATCCATTAATTACTCCTTTCTATATCTCACACTTTTTAACCAATTTATTATAATTTTCTTTAACTCTTTTCTCTATTTCTTCAATGAGCTCACCGGTTAAATGCTTAAATCTTCCCTGTTTTTTCAAATATTCAGAAACATGCTTTAGTTTCAAAGGTTTATATGTCATCTTATATTTCCCATTTACAACTTCATAAAGTGGGAAAACACCTGTTTCTATTGCTAACCTACCTATTTCAATACTATCATCTGGTAAACTTCTCCAGCCTGTTGGACATGGTGAAAAAATATGTAAATATGCTGGTCCCTCTGTATTAACCCCTTTTGTAGCTTTCTCCATTAAATCAAATGGATATGATGGGCATGCAGTTGCAACGTAGGGGATACCATGTGCAACAGCAATTTCTGGTAAATTCTTTTTATTAGTTTTCTGACCAAAACTTTTCTTACCTGCTGGTGAAGTAGTGGTAGTAGCACAAAAAGGTGTGGAACTTGATCGTTGGATACCAGTATTCATATAGGCTTCATTGTCATAACAAACATACATAAAATTATGAAATCTTTCAAGAGCACCGCTCAATGCCTGCATACCAATATCTGCTGTGCCACCATCTCCAGCAAATGCAACTATTTTAATATCTCTATCAGAAGGGTATCTACCCTTTCTTTTTAAAACTTTTAAAGCTGACTCTATTCCTGATGCAACAGCAGCAGCATTTTCAAACGCAACATGAATCCAAGGAACAGTCCATGCAGTATCAGGAAAAGATGATGTTACTATTTCAAGGCAACCTGTTGCATTTGCAATAATTACATCTGGGCCTATTGCTTTAAGCACCTGTCTAACAGCAAGAAGCTCGCCACACCCCTGACATGCTCTATGTCCAGGTGATAAAATTTCTCTTTTAGGTAATAATTTTGCCGCATATATATTATATTTTTCCATTATCCTCTAACTCCTATAAATTGATATGGTAATGCTTTGCCACTTTTAACTGCTTCTTTGGTCTTTTGATACATATATTTAAAATCATTAATTGTTACATCTCTACCAGCAAGACCAGCAATAAAATCTGTAACTACTTTTCTGGGCTCAACATCATAAAGTGCATTTTTTATTTCAATTGCTAATGGTCCACCTGTGGTCCCATAGGTAATTGCTCTATCAACAACACCTACCCCTTTAACATTTGAAACAGTATCTAAAAATTCTTCCAATGGAAAAGGTCTCCACAACCTGAGCTTAATCAATCCTGCTTTTTCACCCTCTTTTCTAAGCTCATCAATTGCTATTTGAGCGGTTTCACCATAACTACCCATTGTTAAAAGAGCTATTTCAGCATCTTCCATTTTATAAGTTTCCACAGGTTTAAATCTTCTGCCAAAAAGCTCTGCAAATTCATTCCAAACTTCTATAATAACTTTTTTTGATTCATGTAAAACTACATCGTGTGCTTTTTTAGCTTCTGTGTAAATTTCTGGAATCCCCACAGCACCCATTGTAACAGGTTTCTCCGGGTTGAGCTGAATAGCTGGTGTATAATTTTTGGAAAGAAATTTATCAACTTCATCTTGTTCTAAAAACTCTATTGGCTCTATCATATGGGTAAGAATAAAGCCATCCATATGAACCATTACTGGAAGTAAAACTCTTTTATCTTCTGCTATTTTAAAAGCTGTTAAATGTGCATCAAATGCTTCCTGGCCATTTTCAACAAAAAATTGTATCCATCCACAATCTCTAACACTCATTGCATCAGTATGGTCATTCCATATACTAATAGGGCCAGATAAAGATCTATCTGCAACAGTCATTACTATTGGTAATCTAAGTGAAGGAACAATAAAAACTATTTCATTCATCAATGCAAGTCCCTGTGAACTTGTAGCTGTATATGTCCTTGCCCCTGCTGCTGAACAACCACAACAAACACTCATTGCTGAATGCTCAGACTCAACAGGAATAAATTCAGCATCAACTTCACCATTTGCTACTATTTCAGATAGATGCTCAACAATATGAGTTTGTGGTGTTATTGGATATGCTGCAATACAATCAACATTTGCCAATTTAACTGCTTCACTAACTGATAGGGAAACTTCTATTCCAACTCTTTTTGACATTACACCACCTCCTCAACCATTGATATACACTGCACATAACATTCTTTTGCGCAGATTCCACAACCTTTGCAATACTCTAAATTTGCAACAAAATATCCCTCGTCATCTTCATAAATTGCAGCATCAGGGCAAAAAATATAACAAAGACCACATTTAATACATCTCTTTTTGTCAACCACTGGTCTTAATGACCTCCAGTCACCAGTTTTATAAAATCTTGAACTACCAGGTTCTGTAATAGCCATACCTATTTCAAGGTCTTGCCATTTAATTTCTTGAATATTTTTTACAGGCCACTTCAATTTGAACTCCTTTTATATTAATTTGTATTTTTAACTTCCTCATAAGCAACCTTACATGCTTCAATATTTTTTTGGGCAATTTTTCCAAATCTTTCTGTAAGAGGCTCAACAAGGTCATCTATTTTTACAAGAGGCTTCATTTTTAAAAAAGCACCTAACATTATAATATTGGTAATAGGTCTTCCAAGAATATCAAGAGCAATTTTAGTAGCATTAATTGTAGCTACCTTAACATTCTTTTTAAACTCATTTTTCAACTCATCAGGTGATTTGGTAGAATTGGCAACAACAATGCCACCCTCTTTAATACCAGCTGTAACATCTATAATTTTCATTATTGATGGATCAAGCACTATTACTATATCAGGTTCATATATTTTTGTACGTAAATATATCTTCTCATCTGAAACTCTTGAAAAAGCAATAACAGGGGCTCCTCTACGTTCTGGGCCAAAACTTGGAAATGCCTGTGCAAATTTTCCTGAATTAATAGCTGCTGTAGCAAGAACTTCTGCAGAAGTAACAGCTCCCTGTCCACCTCTTCCATGAAATCTTATTTCAATCATTGAATACCTCTCTTATTTTTATTAAAAACAAAAATATAGTAAAATCAGGGAAAAACTAAAATTGGATACTGTATACAATCTTTTAAAATAAAAATCAAGGAAAAAATTAAGTTCTTTTTTTCTTAAAATTGTTAATCGTTTTTAATTTTTTTCCTATTTTTAATTGCTTCAGATAGAGTAATCTGATCAATATACTCTATTTCACTACCCACTGGGATTCCTGAAGCTAATCTTGTGGTGGTAATGGAAAGGTTATTGTATTTTAATTGCTGGGTAATGTATAAGGCAGTTGCATTCCCTTCTGAAGTGGGATTAGTTGCAATAATTAGCTCCTTAATATTGTTTCTTTTTAATCTCTCTATTAACTCTTTTATTTTTAAATTATCTGGGAGCACTCCATCAATTGGAGATATTGCACCATGTAAAACATGGTAAACACCGTTAAAAACTGCTGCTTTTTCAATATTATAAAGGTCAGTTACAGATTCAACCACACAAATACATGAATGATCTCTCTTCTTATTTTGGCATATTTCACACAATGAGCCAGTTGAAAAATTAAAACAATTTTTACAAAATTTTACCTCTCTTTTTAATTTTAAAATAGAATCTAATAAAGAATTTACATAAGTTCCACTTGAATTTAAAAGAAAAAACGTTAGCCTGAAAGCACTCTTTTTACCTATGCCAGGTAATTTTGATAAATTTTCTACAACTTCTCTAATCTCTCTTGGAAAAACATTTAAATCCATAGAAAAAATTAATAACATTAAAAAGATATTTTATCAATTTATTTTTATTAATTATCCATTGAAATAATAGAAGCTCCAAAAGCTCCAATGATTTGAGGATTATCAGGTACAAAAATTTCTCTTTTAAGCTCTTTTTCTATTAATTTTTTCAAAAGATTATTTTTAGCACATCCTCCACAAAAGACAACTTTTTCATTGTTGGAAATAAGAACTTGAAGCTTAGGAATGATTCTCTTTACAATAGACTTATGCACTGCAATAGCTATGCTCTCTCTATTAACACCTTTTGCCAATAATGAAGTTACCTCACTTTCTGCAAATACAGCACACATACTTGAAATACTTATATCAACATCTTGCAATTTTATTTTAGAAAAATCAGCAAGTTTGTATCCAAGAGTGTTTGCCATTAT
>CAZIZE010000095.1:0-3983 GCA_964543655.1 uncultured bacterium | reverse complement strand
TAAAGAATTAAAAACTTTTATGGAACCTGGGGGAGTAATTTTTAAAACAGCACCAAATGGTGAAATAGAAATTAAAGGAACCATTCTATACAAAGGAACTGTAATTGCAACTATACACTTTAGCCCGGAAACTGGGAATGTTTTGCCATTGGGACTTATTGAACATACACTTACCCAAAAGGTTTCAATAAATATAATCAAACAAAACCTTGCAACTATTATTAAAAACATGAAAATAGAAGATGCTGCATCTTTTAGAGAACCAGAAAATGCATGGAGTATATTTTTGCTTTATAACAATTTAATTGTTGGAGAATTAAAAATTTATTACAAGGGACTATACGTTATCTCTGACTATTTAGCAACAGAAGAATTGAGAATTTTTGGCAAATAAGTTGATTTTTATAAAAAAATAACTTATACTATTTTCATTGAAAATGAGAAATAAACTAAACTTCTATATTAGAAAATTTTTAAAAGAGTGGTTATTAATCTCCTCAATAATAGCCACTCTTTCCACATCTATTTATTTAAAAAGATTCCCTTCCTACTCTCACTCTGATTTTGAAGTATTATTTATACTATTTTTGCTATTTGTCATTATAAAAGGTCTTGAAAACTCCAATTTTTTTTTATTTGTTGGAAAATTTTTAGAAAAAGGGGGATTCATTCCATTAAAACTTGTGTGTATTACTGCATTTCTTGCAATGTTTGTAACAAATGATGTATCATTACTCATAATAGTTCCTTTAACTTTATCTTTAAATATTACAAAGAAAGGTTTTATTGTTATTCTTGAGGCTCTTGCTGCAAATGCAGGGTCTGCATTAACCCCTTTTGGAAATCCTCAAAATATCTTCATCTACTGGTTTTATCATCTTAATTTTACTGTTTTTTTTAAAACAATTTTCCCATTTACTATTGTATCACTTGGCATAATATTACCATTCTCTTTACTTGTAAAATCTGAAAAAATAGAAAAAAAGGAGCCTAAACAGCAACATATTGATAACAGTATTTTTCTTAATATTATTTTTCTTCTCATAATGATTTTAATTATTTTCCATATATTACCACTTTATTTAGGTTTTATCCCTCTTATTTATTATATTCTTTTTCAAAGGAAAAATTTTAACATTGACTATATTTTAATAGCTACATTCTTTTTCTTTTTTGGTTTTACTGATAATCTTAAATCAGTAATTGACCTAAAAATTAATAATTCCCACCATGTTTTTTTATTTTCAGCACTTTTAAGTCAATTTATAAGCAATGTGCCTTCAGCTCTTCTTTTCTCAGATTTTACAAGTAATTGGAAAGCCCTGCTCTGGGGTGTTAATGTAGGTGGTTATGGCAACCTTGTAGGTTCTCTTGCAAATTTAATTGCTTACAGAATTTTTGTAACATATAATAAAGAAAAGCTTTACGGTTTAAAGATGACTGTTGCTGGATATGTTTTGTTTATCTTTTCTTCAATAATTTATTTCGCTTATTCAGCTTTACAATAATATTAAAAAATCAGGGACAAAATATGAGAACTAATACAAAACCACCCTTAAATCAAAAGATTTTTCGGGATAACGCCTCAAAATGACTGCTTTTATGCTAAACAGGAGCAAGTCATAAAAAAACTACTACTGGATTTTTTATTTGGTTCTGTATAATATTAGTTAAAAGTTGGCAAATATTGTCAGCTTTTTAATTAATCAATTAAATTACCAACTACCTCCGCCACCACCACCAGCTCCACCACCAGAGAAACCACCAGATGAGGAACCACTGCTTCTGCCAATAGCAGTAGATAATGAGCTTATGTCACTCTGTAAGGTGTCAACAAAATTATCTGTTGAAAAATGGCCAGAGCTATGAAAACCAATAAACCAGGATGGCGGTTGAATAGATATGCCTTCAAATTTTTTTGCCCATTTTTTCTCAACACCAAAAGCAATTGCAAATGGTAACATTTTATTAAAAATATCAGGGTCATCTTCTGCCAATCTTTTTAATCTATCTTTTTCAACCTTTGATAGAAACTCCTTAAATCCTAAAATTTTTCTGTAAATTAATGTGCCTTTATGAGATTTTTGGGGCATAATCATACTAAAAAGAGCCAAAATAAAACCAGAAATTGCAAATCCTGCTAAAATATCTGACCGTTGTAAAAGATTATTAAGTACAATTCCAAGCCAAACAAATAATACTCCTGATACTAAAAAAATTTTTCTTAATTTTTGAGGATTAATAGTATATAAATGCTCTTTGTTTGAAAGATACTCATATAATCTCTCTTTGAACTTTTCAGCATCTTTATAAAAACTTTTCTTCAAGTCATTAATATCAACTATTTTACCTTTTTTAAATAATCCTGAATATAAAATTTTCTCGTGATTTTTTAATTTAGATGCATCTTTCAATGTTTTTTCAAAAATAAACTTATTTTTTTTTGTAAAAAAAATTCCCTCTTCTACTTCTTTCCTGATTTTTATAAAACCCCTCACTGCAAGATCAACTATTGTTGCAACAATATCTTTACTATCCACTCTATCATCTATTAACGTGCCAACCTCAGCTGGCGTATAATCTTTAGGTGGAGTATATTGAACAACAATAGAGCCTTTGCTCTCATCTTTTCCAAAATTTATCCACAATATTAACACTCCTATAAAAACTAAAATTGGAATGAAAAAACCAAAATTTTCAGAAAACCACCATAAAAATTGTTTAAACTTAGAAATAGGTTTTATAAAGTTTGGAGGAAAAACTACCTTAACTGTTATGGCTTCATGGGGTTTTAAAGAAACATTGTTAATAGAGAGTATATTATCTTCAAAATTGCATTTGAATTTAACTCTTTTGCCATATATACCTTTAAAACATGCATATTTAATATTGTCAGAAGGGATATTTTCAGGAAAATAAATTGCTATCTTACTATTTTTTATTGGTACCTTCCAGCCTGTTCCTATAATATTCCAGTAGAAAATGTTATTTATAACAGCATTTTTTATCTTGTATATTATCCTATAGTATTTAATACCTTTAATAGTTTTATTTTTATCTCCTATTCTGATATATAACCAGTTTCCATTTTCCCATTTTTTATATTTTTCTTTTATAAAATTTTCTCCATTAATAGATGATTTTACAGATAAAAGCTTTGGATAAATACGATAATTATACCATTTTAAAGGGATATATCTGTATATGCCATGTCTATAGGTATGAAAATTAACTTTTATATTTTCTTCAAAAAAAGCAGAAGAATCATCTTTTATTGTTACAAAAACCTTGTAATTTTCTATATGAAAATATTCAGCTTTTATAGAAGAGATAAAAAGAAAAAAGAATAAAAGTATAAAAAAAAATTTTCTCATTTTTTATTCATTCAATTATTCAATTTTAATAAATTTAACTTTAAAAATTTGAAAAGTCAAATAAAAAATCAAAATGCAAAATTTCATGATAAAGTGACCCTGTTTTTTCATCAAAATTGCCCCACCTTGTGAAAATGAAAAACTTAAATATTTTTCTGAGAGTTGCACTGCCTATTAAAGTTCAAGGTTCAAAGTTGAAAAACAATTTGATTACAACCGGTTAAGAATATTGCAAGTTTATTTCAAATAACTTTCATGTTCTCCATAATTTTTTAAATTAAGAAACGATTTTAAAGTGTTATATCTGCATTGAAATCCAATCTAAGGTTTAAATGAAAAAATGAGTATTAAAATTTAGTGTGATGTAAAATAATTTCCAAAATTCAAAATCTCAAAAAATCTATTAAATAAATATGTTTAATGCCTCTGATTTCTTGTGGGAAAAATTTATCCAATGATATTACTATCTTTTCATAATTATCCTTTATCTTTTCAAGATTGCCAAATTCTCTTTTTACTGTTTTTTCATCAGTTAAAAGATATGCCACTTGAATATATTTGGTCTCATTCTGTTTTTGAACAACAAAATCTATTTCAAATCCATTTAGT
>CAZIZE010000094.1:0-17131 GCA_964543655.1 uncultured bacterium | reverse complement strand
TTTAAAAGGAGGTAGTAATGAGTTTTCTTACAAAAAAACGTTGGTCTCCTTATGTTGGAGGTGCATTGCTCGGAATACTTGAGCTTGTTGCTGTGTATGTTTCGCATCATGCTCTTGGTGCTTCCTCTGCTTTTACAAGGCTTGCAGGAATCTTTGAAAAAAAATTTTTTCCATCTCACTTTGTAACATTAAAATATTACCATTACTATAAGCCGTATATTGATTGGACAACATTAGCTGTATTGGGAATGTTTATAGGTGGGTATATTTCTGCCCGTCTTTCAAATGATATAAAATTTAGGTTAATTCCAAAAATGTGGAGCAAAAGATTTGGTGATAATAAATTATTAAGAATTGTTGCAGCAATTGTTGGTGGTATTTTTGTAGGTTTTGGAGCTCGAATGGCAGGCGGCTGCACAAGTGGTCAAGGTATCAGCGGTGGTGCTTTTTTAAGTGTAAGTGGCTGGCTTGCAATTTGTTTTTTCTTTTTAGGTGGTATTATTACTGCATTTTTACTTTTTGGTAATAAAGATTATTAAGGAGGAGGTTATGCATTATTTAACTCCTATTTTAATAGGGATAGTCTTTGGATTTTTGCTTCAAAGGATTCAAATTACCAAGTTTGAAACCATTGTTAATGTGTTGAGATTTAAAGATTTTACAGTAATCAAATTTATGATGAGTGCTATTGTAGTAGCAATGGTTGGTCTATATATTATGATTGAGGCAGGTATGATACCAAATATTCTGAGGTATATTTCTCCTGTTAGAATTGCAGCAATTGCAGTTGGTGGCACTATATTTGGTGTTGGTTTTGCTCTGCTTGGTGGCTGACCGGGTCAATCAGCTGCTGCCTTAGGTGAAGGCAGATTAGATTCATTCTGGGGATTAATAGGAATTTTTTTAGGGGCTCTAATTTATGGTGAGGTTTATAATTCATTGAGAGTATCATTTTTAAAGATTGGATACATGGGAAAGATGACTTTTCCAGCTCTTTTAAATATTCTAAATCCATGGTATATAATAATACCATTTGTAATTTTTGTATTAATTCTCTTTTTTGTTCTTGAAAAATTTAATTTATAGAGGTTTAATGTATCCAGAGATAATTAAAGATAAGTGTATCAATTGCCAGGTTTGCGTTGATATATGCCCTTATGAAGTTTTTGGGGTAAAAGATAACATTGCAATTGTTGAATTTCCGGAAAATTGTATTGAATGTGGTGAATGTATTAGGAACTGTGGAAATAATGCTATAAAGCTTACAGGTTAAAATATGCGAGCATTTGAAATTTATAAAAAATATTATAGTCTTGATGAAGAAGAGATTGAATTAATAAAAGAATTACCAAAAATTGTAGAGGATAATTTTGAGTTATTTTTAAGTCCAGTACTGCTTTTTTATAGCTCAGAAGAAAGTTTGAAAACTTACTTTAATAATAAAGAAAATGAAGAGAAGTTTATAAAAAATTTTAAAAAATGGATTTTTAGATTATTTACTCCTCCTTTTGACAAAGAATATGCCACATTTATTAGAAACATTGGTATTACCCATGCTAACCACAATGTTAATCCACATTATATAAATGCAGGGATTGGTTTAATTAGACATACATTAACTGATATTATTAGAAATTATTATGAAAATGTTGAAGATAGAGTAAAGATAATTAATATAGCTAATAAGCTTTTAGATTTCAATCTTGATATTATCAATTCTAATACAAGGGAAAGAGACCTTGAAAACAGGTTTTTAAAAATAAGAATTGAAAACAAGTTGCTTCTCTTTGCTGAAAACTTTGCTCATTTTCTCAATGTAGTAATAGTTGTTATGCTTGTGCTAATGTCAGGGGCGATTCTTGTTTTTTTTGTAAAAGATTTTGCGCTAATTCTTGATGGGAAAATTGAAGAGGGAATAATTACCACCCTTGGAACAATGCTTATTTTATGGATGATGCTTGAATTAATTGAAGTTGAAATTAAAAACTTAAAAACAAAGAAAATCAATATTTCAGTTTTTATAAGTGTGGTGCTTGTTGCATTTGTAAGGAAAATTTTAATCGCTACATTTGAACATCCAAAAGTTGAGAAGCAGATTTTCCTTGTTGGAACAGTATTAGTGCTGGCAATAGTTAATTATTTGATTTATAAAAGTGAAAATGGATAACTTTTTTATTATACTTGTAGAGCCAGTGTTTAGTGGAAATATTGGCTCTGTTGCAAGAGCCATGAAAAATATGGGATTTTCAAATCTCAGGCTTGTTAACCCATGTGATTATTTAAATGAAGAAGCAATAAAACTTTCTGTTAATGCTACTGATATACTTGAAAAAGCAGAAATTTTCCACTCATTTTATGACGCAATAAAAGATTTAAATATTACAGTGGCAACAACAGCGAAAAAAGGAAAGTATAGAAAGCCTGTTTACAGTGTGCCAGATATTGCAGCTATATTAAAGGCTCATTCAGATAAAAATAAAATAGGCATTGTGTTTGGAAGAGAAAGGATTGGATTGCTCAATCAAGAGATTGACCTTTGCTCAATGCTTGCAGAGATACCATCATCTGATGAGTATCCATGCTTGAATTTATCTCAATCTGTACTTTTATTCTGTTATGAACTTTTTAAAGAAATTAAATTTGTTACTAAACCACACATTGGTGAAGTTGTTTCAGTAGAAGAAATGGAGACTTTTTATAAAAATTTTCAAAATTTACTTATTGATATAGATTTTTTAGATAAAGAAAATCCTGAGTTTAAAATGAAAGCCATTAGGAAATTATTTGGTAGAACTTTTGTTGAGAGAAATGAACTAAATCTATTGTATGGGGTAATTAGACAGGTAAGAAATTTAGAGTATATTATAAAAAAGAAAATGGAGAAAAGCAGTGGAGGAAAAGAAGTTGTTTAGAATCCAGTTTACAACTGGAAAAAAGGAATATGATATAAAAGCACAGGTTGTTAGGGATAGTGAATTTTTTGGATTCCTTGAAGTTTCTGATTTTATTTTAACTGATCCATCAAAAGTTGTAATAACACCAGAGGAGGATGCTTTAAAAAAAGAGTTTGAAAATACAAAAAGAATTTTAATACCATATCAGCATATAAAAAGGATTGATGAATATGATAATGAAGAGAAAAAAATAGTGTCTCCATTTATAAAAGTAAAAAATGTTGATGAAAATGAAAAAAATGCTTGATTTTTTATAAAAAATTCTATAATGCAAGCGAACACAAATAAAATTTAAAGGAGAGTAGTATAAATGGCAGTTAGGATTAGATGTCAAAGATTTGGTAGAAAAAAAAGACCATTTTACAGAATTGTTGCTGCAAATTCAGAGTCTCCCAGAGACGGAAAATTTTTAGAAATATTAGGATATTATGACCCTTTACCCAATCCATCAATTATTAAATTTAATAAAGAGAGATTGCAATATTGGTTAGGAGTTGGAGCAAAACCTTCAAACACAGTTGCTAAATTGATTGAAAATACAAAAATCTTGCAAGAACAAGTATCAGAAGAAGGAGGAGCAGAATAATGTTAAAAGAGCTTATTGAATTCATTGCAAAATCATTGGTAGATTATCCAGAAAAGGTAAAAGTTACAGAGATTGAAGGTGAGAAAACTTCTGTGATTGAGTTGATTGTGGCAAAGGAAGATCTTGGTAAAGTTATTGGTAAACAGGGTAAAACAGCAAGAGCGTTAAGGACAATTTTAGCAGCAGCTTCTAACAAAGTTAACAAGAGGGCTGTTTTAGAAATAATTGAATAGAACAGATTTTATTAAAATTGGCAAAATTACCAATAACCACGGCATAAGAGGTTATGCCAGATTTTACTACTCTGGTGATTTAGAAGAATTTGATTATAGAGAAGTTTTCCTTGAAAGGGGAGGAAAACTTCTTTCTTATTTTATAGAAAATTTTAAATTTCATAAGAATCAAATATTACTAAAATTAAAAGGTATAGACTCCATTAATGAGGTAGAATTATACCTCAAAGGGAAAGATGTTTTTATTCATAAAAGTCAGTTAAAGAAATTAGAGGACGATGAATATTACTGGTATGAATTAATTGACCTAAATGTTTATAATGTTGATGGTGAGTATTTAGGAGTAATAAAAAATATAATAGAAACAGGCAGCAATGATGTATTTGTTGTAAAAAAAGATAAAGAAGAGAAGCTTATCCCTTATCTTGAAAGTGTTGTTAAAGAGATAGATTTAGAGAAAAAGAAGATGATTATTGAGGAGTTAGAGGAAGTTTAATTTGACATGTTTTAACATATTATCTCTTTTTCCTGAGATTTTTGAAAATTTTTTTAATATTTCATTATTAAAAAAAGCTGTAGAAAATAGAATAATTTCATTTAATCTTATAAATATTAGGGATTTTTCAGAGAGTAAACATAAAGTTGTTGATGATACACCGTATGGTGGTGGATGCGGAATGGTGTTGAAAGTAGAGCCTATATATAAGGCTCTCAGTTCATTGACAAAAGATAAGAGAGGTAGAACAATTCTCCTATCAGCAAAAGGTGAAAAATTAACTCAAGAAAAAGTTAAAGCATTAAGCAAGGAAAAGAATATTACATTAATTTGTGGCAGGTATGAAGGTGTTGATGAAAGAGTAACCAGGTTTATTGATGATGAATTGTCAATTGGTGATTTCGTCTTAATGGGTGGTGAAAGTGCTGCATGTTGTTTGATAGAATCTATTTGCAGGCTTTTACCAGGAGTAATAGGTAAAAATGAATCAACAATTAATGAATCTTATACATCTAATTTTTTAGAGTATCCACATTACACAAAACCGAGAGAGTTTTGTGGTTTAAAAGTGCCAGAAGTTCTATTTTCAGGCAATCATAAAGAGATAGATAAGTTTAGGCATTTTATGCAGGTTAAAACAACTTTCCAGAGAAGGATAGATTTAATTAAAAATAGAAAAGAGCCTTTAAGCTTAGAAGATGTTAATATTATTAAAGAAGTTTATAAAAAGAAAAAGTATGAATTATTCATTGGATTAATTCATTATCCTGTTTTGAACAAAAATAAAGAAGAAGTTGCCACAGCAATTACCAACCTTGACATTCATGATATTGCAAGGGTTGGAAAAACATATGAAATAAAAAAATATTTTATTGTTAATCCAGTAGATGAGCAGGTTGATTATGCTAAAAGGATAATTAACCATTGGAGAGAAGGGTTTGGGTTTAAGTATAATAAAAACCGTTCAACAGCTCTTAATATTGTTGATTTTTCAAGAACAACAGAAGAGTGTATAGAAACTGTAAAAAAACTAACAGAAAAAAATTTGCTGGTGCTTGGAACATCAGCACAAATTTCAAAAAAAATAATTTCAATAGCAAAAGCACAAAAATTACTTGAAGAAAATGCTATTTTGCTACTTTTTGGAACAGGTTGGGGATTAAGTGACAAAGTTATAGAAAAAGTTGACTTTATGCTTGAGCCATTATATGGATTAGGAGATTTTAACCATCTATCTGTTAGAAGTGCAGTTTCAATAATTTTAGATAGATTAATAGGATTTTAAGGAGGATATAAAATGAATGCAATTGATTATTTGGAAATGGAGCAGATGAGAGAGGATATTCCAGAGTTCAAAGCTGGAGATACTGTGAAAGTTCATCTTAGAGTTAGAGAGGGAGATAAAGAGAGGATACAGGTTTTTCAGGGTGTGGTTATTAAAAGAAAAAACAATGGGTTAAGCTCCACTTTTACTGTTAGGAAAATTTCATTTGGTATTGGTGTAGAGAGAATATTTCCGCTTCATTCACCATTTATTGAGAAGATTGAAGTAATTAGACGTGGTAGAGTTAGGAGAGCCAAACTATACTATATTAGAGCTCTCAAAGGTAAAGCTGCAAGAATTAAAGAAAAAAGATAAAATTTTAATGAATAATTTATACCTGTTTGATAAAGAATTTAGAAAGAAGTATAAAATTGTAGCAGGTATAGATGAAGCAGGACGGGGTCCTCTTGCAGGTCCTGTTGTAGCAGCAGCTGTTATTCTACCAGATGATTTTAAATCAGACTTAATTAATGATTCAAAAAAGCTTTCTCCATTAAAAAGGGAGAAAGCTTTTTTTTTAATAAAAAAAAATGCAATTGATTTAAAGGTTAAAGCAGTTAATAATTTAATTATTGATAAAATTAATATTTTAAATGCAGCATTGCTGGCTATGAAAATGGCATTTGAAAAACTTTCAGTAAAACCTGAAATTGCTTTAATTGATGGTAATCATTCCCCTGGCCTTGATTGTAAAGAACAGCTTATAGTCAAAGGAGACAGAAAATCTATCTCAGTTGCAGCAGCATCAATCATTGCAAAATATATTAGAGATAAAATAATGTTAAATTATGCCAAAATCTTTCCTGAGTATGAATTTGAAAAGCATAAAGGTTATCCAACTAAAAGGCATAAAGAATTAATTGCTAAGTTTGGTCTTTCCAAAATTCATAGAAAAAGCTTCAATTATAAAATAAAATGAAAATTTTTAAAAAAATTGACTCTATTTTAAAAAATGAAGATTTTATTAAAATTTATGGAAAAGTTACAGAAGTAACCGGTACTATCATTGAGGGGATAGGACCTGGAGTGTCAATAGGCACAGTTTGCTCTATTATAAATGAAAATGATGAATCAGTTAGAGCTGAAGTAGTTGGATTTAGAGGCAATAAAGTATTACTTATGCCATATACTGATATAAAAGGTCTTACTCCTAATTGTAAAATATATGCTGAGAAAGGATTAACAACTATTAGAGTGGGTAATGGGTTGCTCGGGAGAGTGATTGATGCTCTTGGCAATCCAATAGATAACAAAGGAGAAATAACAGCCACAGATTCTATAAGTATATACCATGAGCCTCTGAATCCTCTTGAAAGGAGAAGGATAAAAGAGCCACTTGATGTAGGGATTAAATCTATCAATGGTCTGCTCACAATAGGAAAGGGACAGAGAATAGGTATTCTTGCAGGTTCTGGTGTTGGCAAAAGCACTCTTATTGGTATGATGGCAAGATATACTAAAGCTGATGTAAATGTTATTGGATTAATTGGTGAAAGGGGAAGAGAAGTTAAAGAATTTATTGAAAAAGATCTTGGAGAAGAGGGTTTGAAAAGGTCAGTGGTTGTTGCAGTAACTTCAGATAATTCACCACTACTTAGAATGAGAGGAGCATTTGTAGCTACAAGTATTGCTGAATATTTTAGAGAGCAGGGTAAAGATGTGCTATTAATGATGGATTCTATTACGCGTTTTGCAATGGCTCAGAGAGAAATAGGCCTTGCTATTGGTGAACCACCAACAACCAAAGGTTATACACCCTCTGTTTTTGCTACACTTCCAAAACTCCTTGAAAGAGCAGGGAATTCTGCATCTGAAGGAAGTTTTACTGCTATTTACACAGTGCTTGTTGAAGGTGATGATATGAATGAGCCAATAGCTGATGCTACAAGGGCTATTTTAGATGGACATATTATCCTATCCAGGCAGTTAGCTGCGTTAAATCATTACCCATGTATAGATATTTTAAATAGCAAAAGCAGGGTTATGAATGATGTTGTTAGTGAGGAGCATAAAGAACTTGCTGGAAAGCTTATTTCCACCTATGCTACCTATAAAGAAGCAGAGGACTTAATTAATATTGGTGCATATAACAGAGGTTCTAACCCTAAAATAGATTTTGCAATTGATAAAATAGACTTAATTAATACATTTTTAAAGCAAAAGATAGAAGAAAAATTTTCTTATGGTGAAACTTTAGAAGAAATGAGAAAAATTTTTCCTAAATAAGTAAATTTGATATGTTCAAATTTAAATTAGAATCAGTTTTAAAACTTAGAAAAATAAGAGAGAAAGAGATAATTAAAGAGTTTCAAATTAAAAAAGGTGAGGTATTAGCAGCTGAAAAAGAGCTGGAAAGATTTAAAGAGAATTTAAATAAAGCTAAAATTGAAAAATCTTTGAAACTAACAATAAATGATTTAAAATTATTAGACAATTATATTTTCAAATTAAAAGAATCTATAAAATATCAAGCAATAAAAATCAATAATCTCAATATGGAATTAAAACAGATAGAGCTAAGGCTTTTTCAGGCGCAGAAAGAGAGAAAGGTTCTTGAAAATCTAAAAGAGAAAAAATATCAAGAGTATCTTAAAGAGGAAAATTTAAAAGAACAGAAATTTCTTGATGAAATTGCTTCAATATCATTTAATAAAAAGAAAAATTCAACATGAAAAAAATTCTTATATTATGTACAGGCAATAGTTGCCGTTCCATAATAGCAGAAGCAATGGTTAATAATTATTTAGAGAACATATCTGCTTTTAGTGCAGGTGCTAAGCCTGCTAAAAATGTTCATCCTTTTGCAAAAAAGGTTTTAATAGAAGAGGGAATATGGAGTGATACTCTTTATTCAAAATCAGTGGATAATTTTGTAAAAGATTATTTTGATATGGTATTAACTGTATGTGATAATGCAAAAGAAACCTGCCCAATATTTCCAAACGCTAAAAAAATAGCTCATTTTCCTCTAAATGATCCAGATGGCAAGCCATATAATGAATTTGTAAAAATAAAAAATAAAATAAAAGAGAAACTACTTCCGTTTATAAGCCATTGCCTGACATGAGGCAATAATATCATTGTGTTGATTAAAAATTTTTATTTCATAGGTGGAAATTGTTTTAGATTCAGAGATAAATCTCGCCTCAGCATAAAGGGTATCACCAACTTTTGAACCTCTTGTATAAGCAATATTTACATTTAATCCAAATTCAACAAACCCTCTTGAGTTACAGGCAAGTTCAAAAGCCTCATCAGCAAGAGAAAATATCACTCCTCCATGAGTAAAACCATAAATATTTGTCATCTGCTGAGTAATATCTAATTTAACTTTTGAAAAACCATTTTTAATTTCCACAACTTCAATATTTAAAAATTTTCTAAACATTTCCTCTTCAACCATTTCTTTTAAATTTTCCATTTTATACCTCTTACATTTAGTTTATATAATACAAAAACAGATTCAAAAGTGATATAAAGTTTTTAAAAAAGTTTAAGTTAACTATAAAAGCTGTTATTTTAAGGGTGTTAGCTCAAAAATATCTTTATTCAATGTTGTTTCTGTATAATACAAAACAAACTTTAAAGCAAAAGATTTTTCGGGCTAAAGCCCTCAAAATGACAACTTTTGTGGTAAATAGAAGCAATTGTAGAAAAAATGCAGTTGGATTTTATATTTGGTTTTGTATAATTTAAAAATAGAAAAAAATCAGAAATAATTTTTACAGAAATGAGTTTTTGTGTTAATAAATGTAAAATTATTTATAGAAAATGGAAAATTTATGTTAAAGAGGTTGCAGATAAAATTTTATGGAATTGTTCAAGGGGTTGGGTTTAGGCCTTTTATATTCAGGTTATCCAAATTATTTAATCTTACTGGATTTGTAAAAAATCTTTCAGATTGTGTTGTTGTTGAAATTGAAGGTATAGAGTGTAATATAGAAGAATTTTTAGAAAAGGTTAATTCAGAGCTTCCACCACTTGCAAAAATAGAAAAAGTAGAGAAAAGAGAGTTAGAAATAAGGAATGACACAGAATTTAAAATATTAGATTCAGAAAAAACATCTCAATTAAAAATTCATATATCTCCTGATATAGCAATTTGCAATGATTGTGTGAAGGAGCTTTTTGATAAAAATAATAGGCGATATAGATACCCTTTTATAAATTGTACAAATTGTGGCCCAAGGCTTACTATTATAAAGGATATTCCATATGATAGAAAAAACACATCTATGAGTAAGTTTAAAATGTGCAGTTTCTGTAGAGAAGAGTATGAAAATCCAGATAATAGACGTTTTCATGCTGAGCCAATAGCATGTGAAAAATGTGGTCCAAAATTATTTTTAGTTAATAGAAAAGGTGAGAAAGTTGTTTCTAAAGATGAAATAAAATATAGCATTACACTTTTAAAGCAGGGAAAGATAATTGCAGTTAAAGGTATAGGGGGCTTTCACCTTGCAGTTGATGCAACCAATGAGCAAGCTGTTGAAATGTTGAGGCGTAGAAAATTACGTGAATCTAAGGCATTTGCAGTAATGGTAAAAGATTTAGAGCATGCTAAAATGGTATCCCATATTAACAGAATAGAGGAGAAGCTCCTTTTATCTCCACAAAGTCCAATTGTACTACTTCAAAAAAAAGAAAACAATATTCTTGCTAAAAATATTGCTCCAGCACTTGCAAATTATGGGCTTATACTACCATATACACCACTTCATATACTTTTAGTTGAAGAATTACCATTTATTATTATGACAAGTGGTAATATTTCAGATGAGCCAATTTCCATTGATAATAGCGATGCTTTAGAGAGACTTAAAAATATTGCTGATTATTTTCTCCTTCACAACAGAGATATTCTTGTAAGGTGTGATGATTCTATTTGTGCAGCAGTTAAAAGATGCAAGGTTATATTTAGACGCTCAAGAGGTTTTGCTCCTTTGCCAATAAAACTTATAAAAGAGCATGAACCAGTGCTATCTCTTGGTGGACACATGAAAAATACTATATGTATAATCAGGGATAGTTATGCTTTTTTAAGCCCACATATTGGAGATATGGAAACTCCTTTAAGTAGAGAGTTTTTTTTAGAAAATATTGCTCTTATGCAAAGGATTACAGAGGTTAAACCAGAAATTGTGGCAGTTGATATGCATCCGGATTATTTTTCTACAAGATATGCTTTTGAAAATTTTAATAAAAAAAAGATAATTTCAGTTCAGCATCATCATGCGCATATTGTTAGTTGTATGGCTGAAAATAGAATAAGTGGTAAGGTAATTGGAATTGCTCTTGATGGTACAGGTTTTGGAACTGATAAAACTATCTGGGGTGGAGAAGTTCTGGTTGCAGATGAAACCTCTTTTTTTAGAGCAGGTTTTATAAAGAATTTTCTTCTAATTGGTGGGGAAGTTGCAGTTAAGCAGATTTGGAGGATAGTTGTTTTATTTCTAATTGAATGTTTTGGTGATAAATGGATAAACTATGCAAGAGAATTCAATGTTATCCCTGAACATATAAAAGATGTAGAAATATTTTATAAAATTTATAGAAAAAAAATTAACTCAATTTACACTTCCAGTGCAGGAAGATTATTTGATGCTTTTAGCTCATTGCTACTAGGAATAAGGAATGTTGGATATGAAGCTGAAGCTGCAATGAAACTTGAGGCTGTTAGTTTTTGCAAAGAATTTGAAATTTTACCTTATAAAATAGAGGATGGACAGATAGATTTTTTCCTTACCTTTAAATATATTGTTGAGCAGCTTTTAAATGGAGTTTCATCAGAATATCTTGCTGCAAGTTTTCACTATACCTTTGTGGAAGCATTTGTTGAGTATGTTAAAATGTTGAAACAGAGAGAGTTTATTAATAGAGTAGTTTTAAGTGGTGGTTGTTTTCAAAATAGAATTTTACTTGAAGCTTTTGTTGAAAAACTTCTTGCAAATGGCTTTGAAGTTTTTTTTCATAGAGAGGTGCCTACAAATGATGGTGGACTTGCACTTGGACAGGCAGTTATTGCATCAATGATTTATGAAAAAGGGGGGTAACATGAATTTTGATAGAATTTTACTTTCTCATGGAAGCGGTGGATTATTAACAAATAATCTTATTAAAGATGTTATTTTAAAATACTTTAACAACAAATGGTTAAATGAGTTAAATGATAGTGCACTTATTGAAACAAATAGTAATAAAATATGCTTTACAACTGACTCATATGTTATTAATCCAATTTTTTTTCCTGGAGGTGATATTGGCTCTTTATCCATTCATGGTACAGTTAATGATCTTGCAGTCTCAGGAGCAAAGCCACTATATATAAGCGTTTCTTTCATTATTGAAGAAGGGTTACTTTTTGAAGAATTTGAAAGAATTTTATCTTCAATAAAAAAGGCAGCTGAAGAAGCTAATGTAAAAATAGTTACAGGTGATACTAAGGTTGTTCATAAAGGTACCTGTGATAAAATTTTTATAAATACAGCTGGTATTGGAATATACAATTATAAAGGTAATATTGGAGCTGATAAAATTATGAAAGGAGATGCTATTATTGTAAATGGTAATATAGCAGAGCATGGTGCGGCTATTTTATGTAAAAGAGAAGAGTTAAATGTAGATTCAGATATTAATTCTGATTCAGCTCCACTAAATAACTTAATTGAGAGATTGAAAAATATTAGTAACAATATCCATTGTATGAGAGATGCAACAAGGGGAGGTATAGGTGTGGTTTTACTTGAGCTTGCAAAAATAAGTGGAAAGGATTTTATTATAAATGAAAGGGATATACCTATTAGAGCCAATGTTAAGGCAGTTTGTGAAATTTTAGGTCTTGATCCTTTATATATTGCTAATGAAGGTAAGTTTTTACTTTTTTGTGATAAATGTGATGCTGATAAAATTTTAAATGAGATGAAAAAGGATAAATATGGAAAAAATGCAGCAATTATAGGTTTTGTAGAAAAGGAAGGTAAAGGTGAAGTTAACTTAAGAACAGAACTTGGAAGTATTAGAATAGTTGATATGCCAGCTGGTGAGCTTGTTCCTCGTATTTGTTAAAAAAATCTTTATTATTTCCTACTATTTTGTTATGGGTAATTATGTTTGGGGATTTAATAGAAATTTATGAAAAGAAGACAGCAATTATCCATATTACTAAAAATGGTGAGAGATTAGCTAAAACTCTTTTAAAGATTTTTCCAAATTCTGAGATATTTTCCATTTCAAAAGAGAGAAAACTTGATAGTATCTTTGAAGAATGTTTTAAAAATTTTAACAACATAATAGCTATAATGGCTACTGGTATTGTTGTTAGAAAAGTGGCTAAATTAATAAAATCTAAAATAACTGATCCTGCGTTAATTGTTATGGATGATAATGGTAAATTTGCAATTAGCCTTATTTCTGGTCATCTTGGTGGAGGGAATGAGCTTGCATCTTATATTTCAGAAAGAATAGGAGCAATCCCTGTAATAACCACAGCAACTGATGTTAATAAGAAGTTTGCAATTGATGATATGGTAAGAAAATTTGGTTGGAGTATAGAGAATCCATACAAAATTAAAGTTATAAACAGAGCAGTTTTAAATAATGAAAAAGTAGCCATTAATATTCCTGCTGAAGTTTTAAAAAAATTCTACCATGATGATAAAAATATTTTAAAGTGTTTAAAGTTTTACAAATCATTGAACAGTCTTATTCGTTCAAGAATTGAGCATAAAATAGCTGTTACCAATTTGCTTGATATCAGTAGTGATTTTTTAATTGTTAGACCTAAAAATTTATACATTGGAATTGGTTGCAACAGAGGAACATCATTTGAAGAGCTTGATGCAGTTATAAAGCATAATCTATTAATGTTAAAGCGCTCTTTTAAGTCAATTAATTCAATTGCAAGTATAGATATTAAAAGTGATGAAAAATGTTTGTTGATGTTTAGAGAGAAGTATAATATAAACTTGAGATTTTTTACAAAAGAGGAATTAAACTCTGTTAAAGATCCATATAAACAGAGCAGATATGTAGAAAAAACAGTGGGAGTTAAGGGAGTATGCGAACCAGCAGCAATTTTGAGTGCCAAAAGAGATATGAGAGAATGCTTCAAGAGGAAGAAGCTTCTACCAAAGATAAAACAGGGCAATGTGACAATAGCAGTGCAGGAGCTTCTATTTTCATAGTTGGAATTGGACCTGGTGGTGAGAAGTATTTTACTTTAAGAGCAGTAGAAGTTTTAGAGGAGTGTGAGGTAATAGTTTGTTATACAAAATATAAGCAATATGTGGAAAAATTTCTTGATAAAAAAGAAGTTTTCCTTTCAGGTATGACCGGAGAGGTTGAAAGAGGAGAAAAGGCGATTGAGTATGCTTTAAATGGTAAAAAAGTTGCAGTTGTTAGCACAGGTGATGCAGGTATTTATGGTATGGCTGGTCTGATATTGGAGTTAATTGAAAAAAGAGGATTAATTAATAATTTAGACGTTGAGGTTATCCCGGGGGTATCTGCTTTTAATGCAGCAGCAGCAGTTGTTGGAGCACCAATAATGCACGATTTTGCTGTTGTTAGTTTAAGTGATCTATTGACTCAATGGGAAATAATTAAGAGAAGAATTGAGTTTGCTGCAAAAGCTGACTTTGTAATAGCAATTTACAATCCCAAAAGCAGAAAAAGGACCTTTCAAATAGAAGAAGCTCAAAAGATAATGTTAAATTACAAAGATAGGACAACGCCTGTAGCAATTGTTAAAAATGCGCTTAGAGAAAATCAATCTGTAGTGCTTACAAATCTTGAAAATTTTTTAAAGTTTGAAATAGATATGTTTTCAGTAGTAATAGTGGGCAATTCATCCTCTAAAATTGTTAATGGAAAATATTTTATTACTCCAAGAGGGTATCATAATAAATATTAAAATACTTGTGAAAATATTTATTTATTTTTTTGTTGACAAATGATAATAATTGCAATAAGTGAAAATGCTCTATAAAATATTAATATGATTGATTTTTCTGGAGAAAATCAAGCAAATATAACGCTGTTTTTTGCTGTATTTGCTTATTTTAAGAAGGTTTTTACTTTTCTTTTTATTGTTTTTAAAAAAATATTTTAAAGGAGGTTGGTTATGCCTAAATTACCACCAAGAGAAGTTCCATCAGATCTTGAAATTGCACAAGCACATTTAAAGTCAGGTAAGATGAAAAAAATTATGGATTTGGCACTTGAAGCTGGATTTTTAGAAGAAGAAGTTGAACCATACGGAAAGTATAAAGCTAAAATTGATTATGCTGCTGTACTGAAAAGATTAAAAGATAAGCCAAATGGAAGACTCATTGATGTTACTGCAATTACCCCTACACCACTTGGTGAAGGTAAAACAGTTACATCAATTGGTATGTATGAAGCTCTTAACCTTGTTGGAAAACCAAAAGGAAAATCTGCTTTTCTCTGTTTAAGAGAGCCATCAATGGGGCCAGTTTTTGGTATTAAAGGTGGTGCAGCAGGTGGTGGTTATGCACAAGTTGTTCCAATGGATGAGTTAAACTTACATTTTACTGGTGATATTCATGCTGTTTCTGTTGCACACAACTTATGTGCTGCATATCTTGATAATAGAATTAGATTAGGTGAGCTTGATATTGATATTTTTAATATTCCCTGGAGAAGAGTAGTTGATGTTAATGACAGGGCTTTAAGAAATATAGTTATTGGCCTTGGTGGAAAACTTGATGGTGTTCCAAGAGAATCAGGTTTTGATATAGCAGTTGCATCAGAGGTTATGGCTATACTTGCTTTAGCTACAGATCTTAAAGACTTGAGAGAAAGAATAGGAAGAATTATTGTTGCTTACAATAAAAATGGCGATCCTGTTACTGCTGAAGATATAGGTGTTGCTGGTGCTATGACTGTTCTTATGAAAGATGCATTAAAGCCAAACCTTATTCAATCTCTTGAAGGTAACCCTGCATTTATTCATGCTGGTCCTTTTGCAAATATTGCTCATGGTAATAGTTCTATTATCTCTGACCAGGTTGCTGTTAAAATGGCTGATTATGTTGTTACTGAAAGTGGTTTTGCTGCTGATCTTGGTATGGAAAAATTTATGGATATTAAATGTAGATATTCTGGTATTGTTCCAAGCTGTGTTGTTCTTACATGTACAGTTAGAGCTCTTACAATGCATGGTTTCCCAAATGAAAAACTTATTGGTTTAAATGCACAACAGCTTGTTAAGTTAATCAAAGATGAAGGAACTCTTGAAACTCTTGAAAAAGGTTGTGCAAACCTTGCAAAACAAATTGAAAATGCTAAATTATTTGGTGTTCCAGTTGTTGTTACTGTTAACAGGTTTAAAGATGACACAGATGAGCAGGTTAATCTTGTTCAGAAAATGGCTAAAGAAGCTGGTGCTTATGCATGTTTCCCAATTGAAGTTTGGATGCACGGTGGTGCAGGTGCTACAGAAGCAGCAGAAGCTGTTATGGAAGCTGCTGACAACTTTGACACTAAAAACTTCAAATTCTTATATCCTCTTGAAGCTTCAATTAAAGAAAAAATTGAAACAATTGCTACAAAGATTTACAATGCTGATGGCGTTGATTATTCACCAGTTGCTGAAAAGAAAATTGAATTATTTACAAAACAAGGTTTAGATAAACTTCCTATTTGTATGGCTAAAACACACCTTTCAATTTCTCATGAGCCTACTTGGAAAGGTGTTCCTAAAAATTATAGATTGCCAATTAGAGATATTAGACCTTCAGCAGGTGCTGGTTTCTTATATCCACTTTGTGGTGAAATGAGAACAATGCCTGGTCTTGGTAAAACTCCTGCTGGTTATAATGTTGATATTGACCTTGAAACAGGAGAAATCAAAGGTTTATTCTAAACTATTTATATTCTTTGGGAGGCGTTTTGCCTCCCATTTTGTTAAAAAGTTAAAAAGTTAGCTTTTTAACAAAAAATAAAAAGGACTAAAATGGCAACTTTTCAAGAACTAAAAAAACCTACAGGTAAGTTTAAAATAAAATTTTTGCCAAATAATGTTGAGATAGATGTATATAAAGAAGGTGAAAATCTTTTAAAAATAGCTATGGCTGCAGGAATCCATATTAACGCTTCCTGTGGTGGCATAGGAGCATGTGGTAAATGTAAAGTTAAGATTATTGGAACTAATTATATTGGAGGTAAAAGTCCTAAATTATCTGAAGATGAAATTGCAGAAGGTTATAGATTAGCGTGTCTTACTAAGGTTAAAGGTCCAATAGAAGTTGTTATTCCAAAAGAATCGCAAGTTGATAGTTCTGTTTTTAAATTAGAAAAAGATTTCTTACTTTCTTCAAGTAAAATTAAGCACTTAATCCCTTCTTTTGATATTGAGCCCACTGTATTTAAACTTTATTTAGAAATTGAAGAGCCTAATAAAGATGACAATATAAATGATCTTGACAGAGTTTTAAGAAAATTAAAAAAAGATTATAATTATGACAATGTTTCAGTTACTTTTGAAGTTGTGAAAAAATTACCTGATATTTTGAGAAA
>CAZIZE010000093.1:0-6197 GCA_964543655.1 uncultured bacterium | reverse complement strand
CAATCCTCCTTAAAAGACCTATCAAAAAAAGCATTATGCACCGTCTCACCATCTTCCAATAAAATTACTCTTAGATATTTACCCACTTCTGAAATCTTTGCCCATTTTTTAATCCTTCCGTCAGACTGAATAACTACTTTTGAGGCTTTTCTATTACATATTTTATCCATTCTTCTTTGATATGTGCTCTATCAGGTCTTTTTTTTGTGTATTTAAAGTATAGAGTTGTTTTCATTATAATAATTTTTGTTACATTTTTTGAAATTATTTTTATCTTTTAGACTGATCTCTTTATTGACTCTATACTTTTATATATTTTGGACAGAATTAAAATTATTTTCAATTTTTTTCATTTAAACGTACTCCCAATATCATGTCATAGCATATAAAAATGTTATAAATAGACCTTATTTTGTGATATTATTGTATCTATAAATTCTTTAAAGTTAATTTAAAAACATCTCAATTTATATAACCGCAAAAAACATAAAAGTCAAAAGAATTGTCCTATTAAAAGTAACTGGTCAATATCTTTTTGTCCATCTACGTACAAAGCATTTGATTTTTTTCTTTTCTGGTGCTAAATAATTAAAAATGAGAAAAAAGGAGCAAGCTATGAGTTTTTTCAAATTTGAAAAGTATAATACTACATTATCAAGAGAAATTTTAGCTGGAATAACTACCTTTTGCACAATGGCATATATTATTGTTGTTAACCCTAAAATTCTTCAAACTGCTGGAATGCCATTTGGGGCTTCAATGGTAGCTACAATATTAACAGCTTTCTTTGGATGTATGGCAATGGGACTTTACGCAAACAGACCCTTTGCAATTGCACCTTATATGGGAGCAAATGCTTTTATTGCATTTACTGTTGTTAAAATTCTTGGTTTTACATGGCAGCAGGCTCTTGGTGCTGTTTTTATTAGTGGTATTTTGTTTACTCTTTTGACTCTATTCAAATTAAGAGCATGGCTGGCAAATGCAATACCTGAGTGTTTAAAAATAGCTTTTTCAGTTGGTATAGGACTATTTTTAACCTTTATTGGATTGAATCAATCAGGGCTTGTAGTTCTTGGAGTTCCTGGTGCGCCAGTAAAAATTGGTAATATTGCATCTCCTCAGGTTTTACTTGCTATTCTTGGCTTTTTGATTATGGCTGTTTTAATGATAAAAAAGGTCAGAGGAGCAATATTATTATCCATACTCTTTATAACTTTTTTATCTTTTATTTTTAAACTTAATCCTTTACCTCAACACTTTGTTAGTCTTCCCCCTTCACTATCTGACACTTTTTTAAAACTTGATATAAAAGGTGCTCTTACTGTAGGTTTTTTCCCTGTAATTCTAACTTTGCTTATAATGGATTTTGTGGATACCATGGGCACACTTATTGGAGTTGCTTATCTTGGTGGTTTCCTTGATGAAAAAGGTGAGTTACCAGAAATAGAAAAACCTATGCTCTGCGATGCATGCTCAACAATTTTTGCTTCAATAGTTGGAACAACCACAGCTGGAGCCTATATAGAATCAGCCACAGGTATTGAAGCAGGTGGACGTACAGGTTTTGCATCTGTTGTTACAGCAATACTATTTTTGTTATCTCTATTTTTTGCCCCTATTTTTTCAAAAATACCTGCATATGCATATGGCCCAGCTTTGATAATGGTTGGAGTTTTAATGTTTTCAGCAGTATCTCAACTTAATTTTAAAGATCTTTCTGAAGTAGTTCCAGCTTTTATAACAATTATTCTTATATGCTTTACATATGACATTGGTGTTGGTATTACTGCTGGTTTTATTGTATATGTATTTATAAAAATTGTTTCAGGTAAAGTTAGTGAAATAGCTGGTGGAATGTGGTTTTTATCAATTTTATCCCTGATTTTTTATATTTTTAATCCTCATTAATAGGAGGTAATATGTATAGAAAAGATTTAACAGAGTATGGAGTTATAAAGTTCCATATAAAAAGAAAGTAGGTATGATTCTCTTTTTTCTTCACAGAATTACTGGCATTATCTTAGGAATTTATTTTATTCTGCATATTCTTTCAAAAGGTGATTACATAGAATTCTTTTCAACTTTTAACAACTTTGCATTGGTTAAAGCTTTTATCTTTATTACTATTGTTTTTCATACACTTAATGGTATTAGAATAATTTTAATGGAATTTTCAAATGGCTCTGAAAAAGAAGTTTTTAAAAAACATGTGTCTCTTCTTGTAACACTTTTTATTTTTATTTCTTTAATAGGAATTTTTGCTATATTTTAAAAAACAGGAGGAATAATGAGCGATAAATATCTTGGCAGCAGTAATAAAGGACTTTTTGAATGGTTTTTACAAAGGGTGTCAGGAGTTGCTATTGCAATTGTCATTTTTATACATTTCTTTTCAATGATTAAAGGTGGTGATATTGGCCTTGATAAATTAGTAGCAGGCCCGTTGCTTATTTTTGGGTTATTCCACACATTTAATGGGTTTAAAATGATTATAGATGATTTTATTGAAAATCCAGCATGGCGAACAGTTTTAATAGGTTTTTCTATTATCATTGGCACAACCCTTGGAATCATTGGATTGCATATAATTTTTTAGGAGTTTTTTATGTACAACAAAGTAGAGCTACACAAATTTGACGTTTTGGTTATTGGGTCTGGTGGTGCTGGCTTAAATGCTGCACAGGTTGCAAGTCAATACTGTAAAACTGCAGTAATATCAAAAGTATATCCTACAAGGAGTCATACAATTTCTGCACAGGGTGGTATTTCCGCAGCTCTTGGAAATCTTGAAGAAGATAACTGGATATGGCATATGTTTGATACTGTTAAAGGGAGTGATTATCTTGCTGACCAAGATTCTGCTGAATATATGACTAAAATGGCACCAGAAATGATTATAGAGCTTGAGCATATTGGATTGCCATTTAGCAGAACACCTGAGGGCAAAATTGCACAAAGACCTTTTGGTGGTCATACTGCTGAATTTGGAAAAAGACCTGTAAAAAGAGCGTGCTATGCTGCTGATAGGACAGGACATGCAATGCTTCAAACTCTTTATGAAAAATCAATAGAACAGGGGACATTTTTCTTTAATGAGTTTTACTGCCTTGATTTAATTGTTACAGATGGCGCTGTTAATGGAGTTTTATGTTTTGACGTACAAAATGGTGAGTTTCATCTTTTTAATGCAAAAGCTGTAATACTTGCCACTGGAGGTAGCTGTCGAGTTTATAAAACAACATCAAATGCTCATATAAATACTGGAGATGGTATCTCTCTATCCATGAGAGCCGGGTTTTCATGGTGTGATGCAGAGTTTGTTCAATTTCATCCTACAGGAATTTATGGTGCTGGCAATCTTATTACAGAAGGAGTTAGAGGTGAAGGTGGTTTCCTTATTAACTCTGAAGGAGAAAGATTTATGGAGCGATATGCTCCTACTATTAAAGATTTAGCGCCAAGAGACATTGTTTCACGATGTATTGCCAGGGAGATTCTTGAAGGAAGAGGGTGCGGCAATAATAGAGATTTTGTTTTTCTCAAAATTGACCATATAGGAAAAGATGCCATTATGGAGAAATTACCTGGGATACATGAGCTTGCACTGATTTTTTCAGGTGTGGATTGTACAAAAGAGCCTATTCCTGTTTGCCCAACAGCTCATTATCAAAATGGTGGAATCCCCACCAATCATCTTGCTTATGTTTTAAATATTTCAAGCAATGATAATTCTGTTATTCCCGGACTTTTTGCTGCAGGTGAATGCGCTGCTGCTTCTGTTCATGGAGCTAATAGACTGGGCACCAATTCTTTACTTGACCTTGTTGTATTTGGTAGAACTGCTGGGAAAGAAGCTGCTAAATATGCAAAGAAAAACAACTTTATTGATCTTCCTCAAAATGTTGCTGAGAATGGCGTGAAATTTTTTGAAAACCTTATTAATACAAATGGCAAGTATAGTTACTGGGATATTTATAATGAGCTAACAGGGACAATGGAAAAAAATGTTTCTGTTTTTAGAACAGAAGAATCACTTAACAGTGCTATTTCAAAAATTAATGAACTTCAAGATAAATTTGACAATATAAAAATAAAAGATAAAGGAAGGGTTTACAACCTTGAGGTTATAGAAGCTCTTGAGTTAAGAAATATGTTAATAGTAGCAAAAGCAATAGCAATATCAGCATTAAATAGAAAAGAATCAAGAGGTGGCCATTACAGAGATGATTATCCAGATAGAGATGATGATAAATATCTTAAACATTCAGAAGTGTTATGTGATGAAAGAGGTAGAGAATTTGAAGTAAAATATAGGCCTGTTAGATTAAAACCATTAACAGTTAAACCTTTTGAACCAAAACCAAGAGTTTATTAAAGGAGCTAATATGGAAACAGTTACCTTTGAAATTTTTAGATATGACCCAGAAAATAACAGCAAACCTTATTATAAAAAATATAATGTTGAAATCAGAAGAAAAGGGATGTTGCTTTTAGAAGGATTAAACCAGATAAAATGGGAGATAGATTCCACTCTTTCTTTTAGGAGGTCCTGCAGAGAAGGTGTGTGTGGCTCAGATGGCTTAAATGTAAATGGTATTAATCTACTTGCATGTGTTACAAAAATAGAAGATTTAAACTCAAAACATCTTATTATTCAGCCATTGCCAGGTATGCCTGTTATTAAAGACCTTGTTGTGGATTTAAAAGATTTTATAAACAAATTTATTACTGTAAAACCATTTTTAATTAGGAAATCACCTCTTCCAGATAAAGAGATTTTGCAATCACCAGAGGAGAGGAAGAAACTTGATGGTTTGTATGAATGTATCCTCTGCGGTTGTTGCTCCTCTGCTTGCCCATCTTACTGGAGTGATAAAAGTTATCTTGGTCCAAGTGCTTTTCTCAGAGCATGGCGCTATCTTGCTGATTCAAGGGATGAAGGTGCAGAGGAAAGGCTTTCTATTTTAAATGATAAACATGGTGTCTGGAGATGCCACACAATTTATAATTGCGTGGATGCATGCCCAAAGGGGCTTAATCCCACTAAAGCAATTGTTGAAATAAGGAAATTGCTTGCAAAGCAAGGATTATAAATTTAAAAGAATTTTTCCATAATTGCGGTTAATACACTTCCTGCTATACATCGGGATTTATCTGAAATTGTGTAGCAATACTCTTTTACACCTCGGGGGTCAATATCTCCTATTTTTAAAAATCTGCTAACTTCAATTCCATTAAAAATCAATCCTCTTAAAACACCTGCTATTTTGGCTAATACAGGAGTTTGATTAACATAGCAAACAGTTTCTCCAATCTCTACTCTTTCTCCAATATTTTTAATATTCTTTATTATGCCATTAACAGGAGCCCTTAAAACTCTTTCTTCAGCAATACCCGCAATTTCTTTTCTGTAAATTTAAGTCCTTTTAACAGAGCATTTTTAATTTCATCTTCACTTAATTTTCCAACATAGGTTGTAATTTTTTCACCTTTTAAATCACTATCTTTGTCAAATTTTTCTGCAAATTCATAAACAATTTTTTCAGACTTAACAGTTACATTGTTTGCTATTAATGTAGCTGCTGCATCTGCTATTGATGCACTTTTGGCAAATACAGTAACTGCATCTGCTATGCCTTTTGTCATGCTTCTACCTTTTAAACCACTTGTTGCTATTCCACCAACCTCAGTTGATACAATTTTTCCCCTAAAATTAATCATAGCAATAGAAGGAAGATATTTTCTATTTTTGCAGAATATTGAAATATCACCACCATTATTGATTATTATCCTATGAATTTTGGTATTGTTACATAATTTTTCAGTGACTGTTTCTCCAACAGCACCAGCAATAGCAGACATAGGAGAAAGTTCAGAACCATTGATAAAATTAGAAGCTTCTACTGCTTTTTTTACCACCATTGGAACTTTTTTTCTAAATGTTGTTAAATTTGCAGCTTTTAATTTTAGAATCTCTTTGTAACAGCTTAATTCTTTTAAAATATCTTTTATAATTTCAAAACTTCCAAATTCAAGCTCTTTTAAATTAGCATTATCTTTAATAATAGAAATCACTGCTGTTACAGGACCATAATCTATGAAAACTCCTTTTTTACCAAGATTTTTTATCATTGAAGACATTTGCACTGAGTTTTAACTATTGCTAAACCTTTATTATATTTCTTCACCTGCTA
>CAZIZE010000092.1:0-15361 GCA_964543655.1 uncultured bacterium | reverse complement strand
TTCAAAATTCCATCTGAGGATCACTATAATTTTCCCACCTCTGCACCAGTAATATCTTAAACATCCTTAACGCTGGATAGGCTGGATTACCCACCGCATTCTTGTTCTTCTTATAATAACGTTTTAATATTCTTTCTATTTTTGACCAATCTATTAATTTATCTACATTATCGTAAAAAGTGGGTTCTTTAAATCTATTTAACATTTCTATGTCACCAAATCCTCCTCCATGCATTTTGGGCATTTGATATCTCTTTTTTTTTAGGTTTATTATCATTTTTCCCAAATATTTTCAATAACTTTTTATATATCTCAATAGGTTTTTTCTTAATTTTTTAGAAAACTACTGTGCAAAAGTCTTTACTCTGCAAAAGTTTTAAAAAATTTAAATTAATATATAAAAAAAGCTGCCAGAAGGCAGCTTTTTATGTTTTATTCTTCTTTTTTTGTTTCCGCTTCTCCTTCTTCTATAAGCTCCTCTTTTTTTTCACCATTTTCTTCTGTAACTGGAGCTTCGCCACTCTCTTTTTCTTCAAGCTCTTCTTTTACTTTTTCTTTAATCTCTTCAACCTCTTTCTTAGGCTCTTCCTTTTTCTCTTTTTCTTTTATCTCAGACTCAACAAACATTATATAAGCCATTGGAGCACAGTCACCTGCTCTATAACCTGCTTTAACTATTCGTGTATAACCACCATTTCTATTTGCAAATCTTTTGGCAAGATCATCAAATATTTTCTTTGTAGCTGATTTATCATTTAATCTTGCTACTACTATTCTTCTTGCATGCAGATCTCCTCTTTACCAAAAGTTATAAGCTTTTCAACAAATGATCTCAGCTGCTTTGCTTTTGCAACTGTTGTTTTTATCTGTTCATATTTTATAAGTGCAGAAGCTAAATTTCTTAAATTTGCTCTTGCATGATCAGAATCTGTCCCTATTCTTTTGGTGAATCTTCTATGCCTCATTTGTAACTCCTTCTTCTTTCTTTTTAGATAATACCTTTTCAGGATTAAAATCTGGGATTTCCATTCCAAGTGTTAGATCTAACTCTTTTAAAACATCTTTAATTTCATTTAAAGATTTTCTACCAAAATTCTTTGTAGCCAGCATTTCTGCTTCTGTCTTCTGAACAAGCTCTCCAATAAGCCTGATATTAGCTTTCTTAAGGCAATTAGATGCCCTAACTGACAGCTCAAGCTCATCAACAGACCTGTAAAGATGTTTATAATATGAAGGAACCTCCTCTTTGGTTTCATCACTTTTTTCTTCAGGAATTTCAAGCTGTGATTCATCAAAGTTGATAAATACTGTTAATTGATCTTGTAAAATTTTAGCAGCATAGGCAAGTGCATCTTCAGGCTTAACTCCACCTTTGGTAGTAATCTCTATTGTCAATTTATCATAATCTGTTTTTTCTCCAATTCTTGCATTTGAAACATTATATGCAACCTTAATTATTGGTGAAAAAATTGCATCAACAGCTATTGTACCAATAGGTAAATCATCTTTCTGCTCTTCAGCTGGAACATAGCCTTTACCCATTTTAATTGTCATAATAGCATTTATTTCACCATCTTCATCAAGGGTAGCTATTTCTTTATCTTTATTTAAAACAGTTAAACCTGCTGTCTCCTTAATATCAGCTGCTGTAACAACTTTGGGTCCTTTTGCATTAAGGGTAACTATAACGCTTTCTTTATTTTCCAGAAAAAGATGAACCTGTTTTAAATTCATAACTATTTCTGCAACACTTTCTTTAACACCTGGAATTGTATCAAATTCATGGTTAACATGATCAAATTTAACATCTACAATTGCTGCACCCTGCAAAGAGGAAAGTAATACCCGTCTCAGTGCATTTCCTAATGTTAGACCAAAACCTCTTTCAAGAGGTTCAATTATAAACTTCCCATATTTATTAGGATCTCTATCACTTTTCTCTTTTACTATTTTTGTTGGTTTTACCAATTCTGTCCAATTCCTATAAATCATTAAAAAGCCTCCTGCTTATTTAGAGTAGAGCTCAACAATCAACTGTTCATTAACAGGTAATGAAATCTCTTCTCTCTTTGGCAATCTTTTTACTACACCCCTAAAATTATCTCTATCAAGTTCAAGATATTCAGGAATTGTTCTCCTCTGTGATGCTTCAATAGTTTCAATAATTTTACTCTTTTCTCTACTCTTCTCTTTTACCTCAATCACATCACCTTCTTTAACTAAAAATGAAGGGATATTAACCTTTCTTCCATTTACTGTAAAATGATTGTGTCTAATAAGAATCCTTGCTTCTCTACGTGATGCAGCAAGCCCTAATTTATAAACAACTGAATCAAGCCTTCTTTCAAGTAATTCTATCAAATTATCACCTGTAATTCCCTTCATTTTATCAGCTTTGTAAAAATAATTTCTAAATTGCTTTTCACTAACACCATAAATTCTTTTCAATTTTTGCTTCTCCCTAAGCTGCAAACCATATCCTGTTAATTTAACTGTCCTCTGTCCATGTTCACCAGGAGGATAGTTTCTCTTTTCAAATCCACATTTATCAGAAAAACATCTATCTCCTTTTAAAAACAGTTTAACTCCTTCTCTTCTACAAAGTTTACAAACTGGTCCTACATATCTACCCAATTCTTCCTCCTTAATTTATTGTTATAAATTTAAACTCTTCTTCTTTTTGGTGGTCTACAACCATTGTGTGGTATTGGAGTAATATCTCTAATCATGTTAATTTTTAGTCCTGCTGCTTGAAGTCCTCTAATAGCACTATCTCTTCCTGCTCCAGGACCTTTAACAAGAATACCAACCCTTTCAATACCCATTTCTAAAGCTTTTTTGGCAACATCCTGAGCTGCAAGCTGTGCAGCATAAGGTGTACTTTTTCTGGAACCTTTAAAACCAACATTACCACCACTTGCCCAGCATAAAACATTACCTTTTTTATCAGTAATAGTAATTATGGTGTTATTAAATGTAGCTTTAATATATGCTAATCCTTCATTAAAGGGTAATTTTTGAATTTTTTTTGTCTTTCTAACTCTTGCCATTAACTATCTCCTTTTATCTATTTTTTCTTTTTCTTGGCTATTGCAGCTCCACGAGGTCCTTTTCTTGTTCTTGCATTTGTCCTTGTCTTCTGTCCTCTAACAGGAAGTCCTTTTCTATGTCTTAATCCCCTATAACAACCTATTTCCATCAATCTTTTTATGTTTTGTGTAACTTCTTTTCTAAGATCACCTTCTACTTTAAAGTTGTTGTCAATATAATTTCTTATTTTCGCTATATCTTCATCAGTTAAATTGTATGTTCTTGTATCAGGATCAACTCCAGTTTCTGAAATTATCTCTTTAGCTCTGCTCCTTCCAATTCCATATATATATGTGAGCGCTATTTCAATTCTTTTATTTTTGGGTAAATCTACACCTGCTATTCTTGCCAAAACAACTACCTCCTTCTATCCTTGTTTTTGTTTGTGTCTTGGATTTTCACAAATTACTCTAACAATACCTTTTCTTTTAATAATTTTACATTTTGGGCAAATTTTTTTTACACTACTTCTAACTTTCATTTGTTGCTCCTATTATTATCTTTTTTTGTTTTCCTATACGTGATTCTCCCTTTTGTCAAATCATAAGGTGACAATTCAACAGTTACTCTATCTCCTGGTAAAATTCTAATGTAATGCATTCTCATCTTTCCTGAAATGTGAGCTAAAATTTTGTGGCCATTTTCAAGTTCTACTCTAAACATAGCATTTGGTAAATTTTCTAAAACAGTTCCTTCTACTTCTATTACATCACTTTTGGCCATTAATAATTACTCCTTTTATTTTGTTAAAATTTCTGGACCATTATCTGTAACAGCAATTGTATGCTCAAAATGAGCACTTAATTTTCTATCCTTTGTTACAACAGTCCATTTATCTTTTAAGACCTCTACTTCATAAGTACCTTCATTTATCATTGGTTCAATAGCTATCACCAGACCCTTTTTTATTTTTGGGCCCTTTTTAGGAAAACCAAAGTTAGGTACCTGAGGTTCTTCATGAAGATTCCTACCAATACCGTGGCCTACAAAAGATCGAACAACAGAATAACCTCTGCTTTCAGCATGCTGTTGTACAGCAAATCCAATATCTCCAATGCTATTACCAATAACAGCAGCTTCAATACCTTTATATAAAGCTTCTTCTGTTGTTTTTACTAAATTTTGTTTCCTTTTACTAACTTTGCCAACTATCTTTGTAAAAGCTGCATCTCCATAATAACCTTTATAAATTGCACCAAAATCTATTTTAACTAAATCTCCCTCTTTAATAACCCTTTTGTTACTTGGAATTCCGTGTACAACTTCTTCATTAAGAGAGATACAAACTGATGCAGGAAAACCTGCATAACCTTTAAAAGCAGGTTTTGCATTTAACTCCTCTGTCCTTTTTTCAGCTAAACTGTTCAATCTTTTGGTTGGCACATCTTCTTTTATATTTTCATAGAGCAAATTTAATATTTCTCTTACTATTTTACAGGCTTCTTTTATCCTGTTAATTTCTTCAGCAGATTTTAAAATAATCATTATTTGTATTGTGATAAAATTCCATCAATTGAAGCAAAAATGGAATCAATACTTCCTGTTCCTTCAACTTCTTTTAAAATTCCTTTTTTGTTGTAATACTCTTTTAAAGGCTCTGTTTGTTTCTTATATACCTCAAGTCTTTCTCTAACTGTTTCCTCTTTATCATCATCTCTTTGATATAAATTTCCACCACATTTATCACAAATTCCATCTTTTGATGGTGGGCTGTATTTAATGTGATAAACAGCTCCACACTCTTTACACATTCTTCTACCAGTGATTCTCTGTATAATCTCTTCATCTAAAACTTCTATACTAATAACACAATCAAGAGAACTGTTCATTTCAGAAAGTATATTATCAAGCTCTTCTGCTTGAGCAATAGTTCTTGGAAAACCATCAAGTAGATACCCATTTTTACAATCATCTTCTTTTAATCTATCCCTTATTATACCAATAACCACAGAATCAGGAACTAATTTACCTTCATTCATATATTTTTGTGCTTCTTTACCAAGCTCAGTTCCCTCTCTAACTGCTGCTCTCAAAATATCACCAGTGGAGATTTGTGGAATTTTATACTTCTCAATTATTTTTCCTGCCTGTGTACCTTTACCTGCACCTGGAGGTCCCAATAATATTATATTCATTTTATCCTCCTTTTAATTAAATACCTTTCCTACCTTTTCTAATCAATCCTTCATAATTTCTATTAATCATATATGACTCTATTCTCTGCATTACATCTATAGCAACACCAACAACAATAAGTAGTGATGTTCCACCAAAATAAAATGGAACATTGAACTCTTTTAATAAAATTTTTGGCAATATACATACAGCAGAAACATATATTGCGCCCCAAAAAGTAACTCTTGTAAGAATTTTATCTATATATTCAGCAGTTCTTTTACCTGGTCTAATTCCTGGTATAAATCCACCATATTTTTTTAAATTATCTGCAACATTATCACTTCTAAAAGTAATGGCAGTATAGAAAAAACAAAAACCAAAAATAAGTATAACATAAATAACATTGTATAAAATTGAAGTAGGATTAAAAATCCTGTTAAATTCTTGAAAAATAGGTATCTTTACAAAGTTAGTCATAGTAGCTGGAAAAAGTAAAATTGAAGAAGCAAAAATAGGTGGAATAACTCCTGCTGTGTTTAATTTAAGTGGTAAAAAAGTTGATTGACCACCATAAACTTTTCTGCCAACCACTCGTTTAGCATAATGAATGGGGATACGTCTCTGAGCTGTTTCAAAAAATATAATTGCTCCAACAACTACAACTGCTAAAACCAAAATTAAAAGAGCAACAAGCAGAGTTAGTTCTCCTGTTCTAATTAATCGAAGGGTATTTATTACAGCACCAGGTAATCGAGTAACAATTCCTGCAAAAATAATTAAAGATATTCCATTACCTATTCCCTTTTCAGTGATTCGTTCTCCAAGCCACATAATAAAAACAGTACCTGCAGTTAAGGTTATCATTGTATTAATTCTAAATATCCATCCCGGATCCAAAACAACTGGTGCTCCTGATGGACTTGTCATAGATTCAAGACCAACAGCAAGACCAAAACCTTGAACCATTGAAATTAACACTGTGCCATATCTTGAATATTGTGTTATTTTTTTATAACCTTCACTGCCCTCTTTTTTTAATTGGTCAAGTTTAGGAATAACAACTGTCAGTAATTCCATAATAATTGATGCAGAAATATAAGGCATAATTCCAAGAGCAAATATTGATAATTTCCTTAAACCACCTCCAGCAAACATATCAAAAACATTTAACAATGTGCCTTTCATCTGATTAAAAAAAGCAGCAAGAGCCTGACCATCAATACCAGGGGTTGGAATATGTATACCTAATCTATAAATTAAAAGTAAAACAAATGTATATAAAATCTTTTTCTGTAACTCATTTAAGCCGGAAAAATTCTCTAATTTCTGTGCTTCTCTTTTAAGCTTCTTCATTATTGATTATTTCTCCTCCCGCTGAGATTATCTTTTCTTTGGCTTTTGCAGAAATTTTTTCAACTTGAAATTTCAATTTTTTACTAATTTCACCATTACTAAGGATTTTTACACCATCAAGTCTCTTCTTAATAACCTTTTTCTCAAGCAATGTTTCTGTAGAAACTGTTTCTCCTTCTGAGAACTTCTTTTCTATTGTTTCAAGATTAACTATATTGTAAACTTTTGCAAATGGATTTTTAAAACCTCTTTTTGGCAATCTTCTAATTAATGGCATCTGACCACCTTCAAATGAAGCAGGTACTCCGCCTCCAGACCTTGAATTTTGCCCTTTATGACCTTTCCCAGCGGTTTTCCCCCAGCCTGAGCCAGGTCCTCTTCCAACTCTTTTTTTCTTATGCTTGGCTCCAGGAAGATTTTTTAAATTTGATAATATTTTTTCCATTATTTCAACCCTCTAATTTTTAAAATTTCATCTTTACTTTTTAACATTTTTAAACCTTCTATTGTAGCTTTAACTGCATTATGTGAATTTCTGCTTCCTAAACACTTTGTAAGAATATTGTTAATACCACATACTTCAAGAACAGCTTTAACAGCACCACCAGCAATAGTACCTGTACCTTCACTTGCTGGCTTAAGTAGTACTTTTCCTGCTCCAAATTTACCTATTACTTGATAAGGAATAGTATTATTTTCTATTGGAACTTTAATTAAGTTTTTCTTAGCTTTTTCAATACCTTTTCTTATTGCCTCTGGTACTTCTTTAGCTTTACCCAATCCATAACCTACAACTCCATTACCATCGCCAACAACAACAAGAGCACTAAATGAAAACCTACGGCCACCTTTTACTACCTTTGTTACCCTTCTTATTTCAACTATTTTTTCTTTAAGATTGCTTACATCATCTAACTTAATGCTCAAGATTTCCTCCTTGGTTAAAATTTTAATCCAGCTTCTCTGGCACCATCAGCTAATGATTTAACTCTGCCATGATATAAATATCCATTCCTATCAAAAACAACTGAATCTATCTTTTTTTCCAATAATCTCTTTCCAATTAAATTTCCAACAACTTTTGCAGCTTCTTTATCCTTAGTTGATTTCAATTCATCTTTTAATTCTTTTTCAAGGGAAGATGCACTTGCAATTGTTGTTTGATTAATATCATCAACTGCTTGTACATATAAATATCTATTTGATTTGAAAACTACCAACCTTGGTCTTTCTGGAGTTCCTTTTATCTTCTTTTTTGATCTTAATCTTCTTCTTTCATATCTCTCTTTAACAAAATCTTTTTTTATCATTATCTACACCTCTATTTTGCTGTTTTTCCTGCTTTTCTGATTATCTTTTCATCAACGTATCTAATACCTTTACCTTTGTATGGTTCAGGTTTTCTAAAAGACCTAATTTTTGCAGCAACACTACCAACAAGTTCTTTATCAAATCCCTTAACAGAAATTAAATTTCTTTCAACTTTAATCTCAATATTTTCAGGAATCGGAAATTCAATTGGATGAGAATATCCAAGTGCCAATTTTAAAACCTTTCCAGCAAGCTCAGCTCTGTAACCAACACCTTCAAGTTGGAGTTGTTTCATAAATCCTTTTGAAACACCTGTAATCATATTATTAACAATAGCTCTTGCTGTTCCATACATTGATTTGGCAAATTTGTTTTCACCTTTTTTAACCACAACTATTTTATTATCTTCCTGTTTCAATTCTACAACAGGAGGAAATTTCTTTTCTAATTTTCCTAATGGCCCTTCTACCATTATATAAGTGCCATTTTTAATTGATACCTTTACTTTATCAGGTATCTCTACAGGTAATCTTCCTATTCTGGACATTTATAATCTCCTTTTTACCAAATTTCGCAGATAATTTCACCACCAATATTTTGCTTTTTTGCCTCTTTATCTGTAATAATACCTTTAGATGTTGTTAAGATTCTAATGCCTATTCCATTTTTAAAAGGTTTAATTTTTTTAGCACCAATATATTTTCTTAACCCAGGCTTGCTAACTCTCGTAATTTCATTAATAACAGGTTTCTTATTAGCATCATATTTAAGATATACTCGAATGTAAGAATTTTTACCTTCAGCAGCTACTTTAAAATTTTTAATAAATCCATTTTCCTTTAAAATCTGTACAATTCCTTCAATAATCTTTGAATACATTAAGTCCACATATTCTTTATTTACCATTTGTGCATTTCTAATTCTTGTTAATGAATCTGCAATTGGATCTGTCACCATTTTATTCTCCTTACCAACTTGCTTTTGTTATCCCTGGAATTTCACCATTGGATGCTAATTTTCTAAAACATAATCTACACATGTTAAAATCTCTTAAAAATGCCCTTGATCTACCACACAAAGGACATCTGTTATATTCTCTGACTTTAAATTTTTTGGGTTTCAAATGTCTGTAAATCCAGCTTTTTTTTGCCAACTTTTCCTCCTTTTATTTTCTAAAAGGCATTCCTAAAAATTCTAACAATTTTTTTGCCTCTTCATCTGTCTTTGCAGTAGTAACAATATTTACACCAAGTCCTTTAACTTTATCAATTTTATCATAATCTATCTCTGGAAAAATTAAATGTTCTCTAATACCAACTGAATAATTACCTCTTCCATCAAAAGACTTTGGGGAAACTCCTCTAAAATCTTTAACTCTTGGTAATGCTATATTAATGAATTTGTCAAGAAATTCATACATTTTATTTTTTCTAAGAGTAACCATACAACCAATAGGCATTCCAGTTCTAAGTTTAAATGTTGCAACAGATCTCTTTGCTCGTCTGATAATTGCTTTTTGGCCAGCGATTAAAGTAAGCTCATTTACTGCATTATCAAGTATTTTAATGTTCTGTGTTGCTTCACCAACTCCCATGTTCAAGACTATCTTTTCTATCTTAGGAATTTCCATTATATTTTTGTAATTAAACTCTTTTTGCATTTTGGGAACAACTTCATTTTTGTAAATATCATATAATCTTGGCATTATTTATATTCCCCCTTTAAATCTAATCAAATTCATAGCCGCACTTTACACAAATTCTTATTTTTTTATTCATTTCTTTGTCTATTTTCATTCTTGTTCTAACACCTTTTTTACAGGTATCACAGTAAAGCAAAACATTAGAAACATGAATAGGTGCTTCTTTTTTTATAATTCCACCTTCAGGATTCCCATAGCTTGGCTTTTGATGTTTTGTAATAATATTCACACCTTCAACAATAACTCTATTTTTCTTGGGTATAGATTTTAATATTTTTCCACTTTTCCCTTTATCTTTTCCTGATAAAACTATCACTGTATCATCTTTTTTTACATGCATTGAAATTCCCCCTATAAAACTTCTGGTGCAAGAGATATGATTTTCATAAAATTTTTAGCCCTTAATTCTCTTGCAACAGGTCCAAAAATCCTTGTTCCAACAGGTTCAAATTGATTATTCAGAAGAACAGCTGCATTTTCATCAAACCTAATATATGTACCATTAGGTCTTCTAATTTCTTTACGAGTTCTTACAATAACAGCTTTATATACATCACCCTTTTTCACTTTTGAATGTGGTATTGCATCTTTTACAGAAACAACAATAATATCGCCTATTGTAGCATATCTTCTTCTACTTCCACCAAGAACCTTTATACACATCATCTTTTTTGCGCCGCTATTATCTGCTGAATTTAACATAGATTGAACTTGAATCATCTTTAATACCTCATTAAATAATTTTTCTTTCTAAAATTTCCACCAATTGCCATCTTTTACGTTTGCTTAATGGTCTACTCTCTTTTATTAAAACTTTATCTCCTACATTGCATTCATTATTAGGATCATGAGCCATAAATTTTTTATGCTTTTTAATTCTTTTACCATATAGAGGATGTCTTTGCAGCCTTTCAACTCTTACAACAATAGTTTTATCATTTTTATTGCTGCTAACAATCCCCACTAACTGTTTGCCACCTGATTTTTTTTCAACTTCACTCATCTTTATTTACCCTCTTTGGATTTTTCAGTTAAAATAGTTAATATTCTTGCAATATCTCTTCTAACACGCTTTAACTCTGATGTTTTTTCAAGTTGTCCAGTTGAATGTTGAAATCTTAAATTAAAATATTCTTTTTTAGCTTCATTTAATTTGTTTTTCAAATCTTGTATATTTAACTCTCTTAGTTCTGATGCCTTCATATTAATCCTCACTGCTTACAATTTTTGTTTTAACAGGTAATTTATGTGCAGCTCTTTCAAGAGCTGTAAGAGCAACTTCTCTTGGAACACCTGATATTTCATAAAGCATGGTGCCTCTTTTTACAACAGCAACCCATTCTTCAGGTGCACCTTTACCTTTACCCATTCTTGTTTCAAGAGGTTTCTTTGTAAGAGGTTTATGTGGGAATATTCTTATCCACATTTTTCCACCTCTCTTTGCATGTCTTGAGATTGCAATCCTTGCAGCTTCTATCTGTCTGTTATTAATTTTACCAGGTTCAAGAGATTGCAGTCCATATTCTCCAAATGATAAATCATTTCCTTTTGTAGCTATACCTTTTATTCTACCTTTTTGTTGTTTTCTATATTTTGTTTTTTTGGGCATTAACATTGTTATCTTCTCCTAAAGCTTAATATTTGCTTCACCTCTTTGTATTTTTTCACCATGAAAAATCCACACTTTTACACCAATAATTCCATAAGTTGTTAATGCTTCAGCAAATCCATAATCAATATCTGCTCTTAAAGTGTGAAGTGGAACTCTCCCTTCCCTATACCACTCTGTTCTTGCCATTTCTGCACCAGCTAATCTACCAGCACAACTTATCTTTATACCTTCAACTCCATACTTCCTTGCATTTGACACACTTCTCTTCATAGCTCTTCTAAAAGCAACCCTTCTTTCAAGTTGAAAAGCAACATTTTCAGCAACTAACTGAGCATTGGTTTCTGGAGTTTTTATTTCATTAATATTTATAATTGGATCTATATTGAATTTTTTCTTTATCTCTTCTTTTGTTTTTTCAATTTCAACACCTTTTTTCCCAATAACAAGTCCTGGCCTTGCAGTATTTATTGTAATTTTAATCTTATTAGCTGCTCGTTCAATTTGTATTTTAGCTATTCCAGCATGATAAAGTTTCTTTTTGAGAAATTTCTTAATTTTAAAATCTTCATGCAAAAATTCAGTATACTTTTTCTCAGCAAACCATTTAGAGTCCCAATCTTTTAATATTTTTAGTCTTAGTCCTATTGGATTAACTTTTTGGCCCAATTATCTACCTCCCTTTATATTTCTTTTAAAACAACTGTTATATGACTTGTTCTTTTTCTAATAAGTGTTGCCCTACCCATTGCTCTTGGTCTGTAACGTTTTAAAACAGGTCCTTCATCAACAAAAATTTTATCAATAACTAAATTATCTATATCTATCTTCCCTGTTTCCATTGCATTTGCCACAGCTGAATTTATAAGCTTTTTTACAGGTTTACATGCCACTCTTTTTCCAAGATTTAATATTTCAATGGCTTCTTCTACTTTTTTTCCTCTAACTTGGTCAACAACATATCTAACTTTTCTTGGTGACATCCTCAAATATCTTAATTTCGCTTTAACTTCCATTGGTAACTCCTACTTTTTCTTTTTAGCTTTTTTATCTGCACCATGTCCATAATATGTCCTTGTAGGTGCAAATTCACCTAATTTGTGTCCAACCATCTCTTCTGTAATAAAAACAGGAATAAACTTTCTACCATTATGTACACCAAATGTAAATCCAACCATTTCTGGGATTATTGTAGATCTTCTTGAATAGGTATTGATAATTTTCTTTCCTCTTTCATATTTTTCAAGCTTTTCAAGTACATGATAATCAACAAATGGTCCTTTTTTTAAGGATCTTGGCATGACTATTTTCTCCTCTTAATAATATATTTATCAGTAACTTTATTTTTTCTTGTTTTAAGACCTTTAGTAATCCATCCCCATGGTGAACATGGATGCCTACCACCAGAGGATCTACCTTCTCCACCACCTAATGGGTGATCAACAGGGTTCATTGCAACACCTCTAACTCTTGGCCTCTTACCCATCCATCGAGATCTTCCAGCTTTTCCAATTGATATATTTTCATGGTCAAGATTACCTACTTGACCAATTGTTGCCATACATTTTAAATTTACCTTCCTGATTTCACCTGAAGGGAGTTTTAATATTGCATACTTACCTTCTTTACCAGATAATTGGCAAAAAACTCCTGCACTCCTTGCAAGCTGTCCACCTTTCTGTGGAGTAAGCTCAATATTATGAACTATTGTACCAACAGGAATATTAGCAAGAGGTAGAGCATTACCTATTTTAATATCAGCATTTGGGCCTGACTCTACTATATCACCAACTTTTAGATTTAAAGGAGCAAGAATGTATCTCTTCTCTCCATCAGCATAATTAATTAAAGCTATATTAGCACTTCTATTAGGATCATACTCTATTGATGCAACTTTACCTGGAATGTTAAATTTATCCCTTTTAAAATCAATTATTCTATATTTCTTTTTGTAACCTCCACCTCTGTGTCGTATGGTAATTCTTCCATAATTGTTTCTTCCACTTTTTTTATTTAAGGTTACTACAAGGCTTTTCTCAGGTTTATCTTTTGTAATTTCTTCTTTTGTTAAAACTGACTTAAATCTAATCCCTGGTGATGTTGGTTTAAATAATTTAACACCCATAATGTGTATCCCCTTATTCTAAGAAATTAATTTTGGAACCTTCTTCTAATGTTACATAGGCTTTTTTATATCCTGGCCTTCTACCAATAAATCTTCCATATCTTTTTGGCTTTGATTTAACATTGAGAACATTTACCTTTTTAACTTTAACATTAAAAATCTGTTCAACAGCTTTTTTAATTTCAGGCTTTGTAGCATCTTTGTGAACAACAAAACCTACTTTATTCTGGCCTAATTCTTGTAAATCTGTTAATTTTTCAGTAATTAATGGTTGTTTAATTATATCATAATAAGATTTCATTAACATATCCTCCTAAACCATAAGCCTTTCTTCTATCTTGCTTAATGAGTCCTTAGCAATCATAAGATAATCGTATTTTAAAATATCAAATACATTTAATCCAATATAATCAAGATATTTTATATTTGGAATATTTCTACTTGATATTTTTAAATTTATATTTTCATTATCAATTAAAGTAGCACTATTAATTTCAAATTTATTTAAAAAATTAACAACTAATTTGGTTTTAAATTCTGGAATATCAAATTTATCAATAATGATAAGTTTGTTATTGTTTAATTTATAGTTTAGACTTGAAATCAAGGCTTTCCTTTTCTCTTTTTTATTCATTTTTATCTTATATTCCCTTTTACGAGGACCAAACACAATTCCACCACCACGCCAGATAGGTGACTTTCTGGTACCTGCTCTTGCTCTACCAGTTCCTTTCTGTTTCCATGGTTTCTTGCCACTTCCTGAAACTTCACCTCTGGTTTTTGTATGAGCATTACCACTTCTTTTATTTGCAAGCTGGTATTCAACGTAAGCTTTCATTAAATGCTCTTTAACTTCACCATTAAAAATGTTCTCATTAAGCTCTATTTCACCAACTTTTTCTTTATTAAGATTATAAACATCTACAACCATATCCTCATCTCCAATTTTTTAGAAAAACTGTTTTTTTATGTAAATTATACTGTTAGTATGTCCTGGCACAGCTCCTTTAACCATTATAAGATTATCATCTTCTCTAAGATCTACTATTTGTAGATTTTTAACAGTAATTTGCTTATTTCCCATATGACCTGGCATCTTTTTATTTTTTAAAACTTTCCCTGGATAAGCAGACATACCAATTGCTCCAGGGTTTCTATGAACTGTTGCTCCATGAGATGCTCTTCCACCAGCAAAACCGTGTCTTTTCACAACCCCTGCAAAACCTTTACCTTTAGATTTGCCAGTAACATGCACAAAGTCACCAATTTTAAACAATTCACTTACCTTAATCTCTTTGCCTACTTCTATTCCATCAAAGCTTTTTACTTTAAATTCTTTTAAATATTTAAAAGTACCAGCTCCTGCTTTTTTGAAATGGCCCAACAATGGTTTATTAACCCTTTGTATTTTCTGAGTTTCAAAACCAAGCTGCACTGCATTATAACCATCTTTTGATTCCTCTTTTTTTTGAATAACATAACATGGCCCTGCCTGTATTACAGTAACTGGTATCAAATTACCTTCTGGAGAAAAATATTCCATCATTCCAATTTTTTTGCCAATTATACCCTGTATTTCCATTGTCCTCTACCTTTTATTTTAATTTTATAATTTAATTTCTACATCAACACCTGCTGGAATATCAAGCTTCATTAACTCATCAACAGTTTGCTTAGATGGATCTATTATTTCTATTAATCTTTTATGTATTCTCATTTCAAATTGTTCTCTTGAATCTTTATACTTATGAGGTGCCCTGATAACTGTATATCGCTTGAACCTTGTTGGTAATGGTATTGGACCTGATATTTTGGCACCTGTTTTCTTAACAGTTGCTACAATATTTTTAACAGATTCATCAAGCAATCTATGGTCGTAAGCTTTCATTCTAATTTTAATTTTTTGCGTTTCCATTGCTATCACTCCAAATTATTCAATTATTTCTGTAACTACTCCTGCTCCTACTGTCCTTCCACCTTCCCTTATTGCAAACCTTAACTCCTTCTCCATTGCCACTGGAGTTATTAACTCTACTTCCAAGTTCACATTATC
>CAZIZE010000091.1:0-1706 GCA_964543655.1 uncultured bacterium | reverse complement strand
TACAAAAACTTATGAAAATGGTTGCACAATTTCAAGGTGCATTAAAAAGTGTAGATAACAAATCTAATATTTATCAAAATTCAGCTAATAGATTACAAAATCCAAAAATTTTAGATGTTGATAGATTAAAAGAATTAACATCTGAACCAACTAAAAAACCTTTATATAATTTTATAATAGAAAATTATGAACAAAAAGAGATGAAAACTGAAGATGGCAAAAAAAATGTATATGCTTTAAAACAAGATATTTCAACAGAAATACTAGATAAAATGGCACAGGTTTTTCAGGCATTAGGTTATTTTGATATGGGAAATATTGTTGCCTCAAAAGCTTCAAGTTTAGTAAAGGGTATTTTGGGATGAAAAAAGATTATTTAAGAGATGAAGGGAATGCTCTTAGAGTTCAAAAACATCAATTAAATAATACTGAAAATAAATTATCTGAAATTGATAATATTTTATCCAATATTCAAGATAAACAAAGCAATAATGATGATATATTGGATAATTTATTAAATGATATGGAAACTTTATTATCTGCAAATAATACAAAGGTAGATGATGAAATAGTTAAATCTAATTTACAATCAATAGAGCAAGAACTACAAATTGAAACAGAAGATTTAAATGTATCTTTTGTTTCACAAATTGATAAAATTAATATTGATGATAGTATAAATTGGGAGGACTATATAAATTCTGTTGATAATTATGCAATTAAACATAACATTAATTTAACAGAAGACCCATTTAAACATATAATGACAAAATCACAACAAGTAGAACTACAAAAAAGAATTAAAGAAGAATTTACACTTAAAAATGCTAATTGTGATAAATATGATTATATGATAGCTGGAACTTGTGGTGTTATTGGTGGATTAATTGATATTTTATTTGTTGGAGCACCTGGAGATAGTAAACTTGGTAATATTGCAGATAAACAAGCTAATAAAATAACAGAAAAATTTGCAGAATTTGTAGGTTGGGATAAAAATAAAGCAATTGAAAAAGAAAAAAACACTACAGCAAGTGCAATAGGATTTTTGGAAAATAAATTTAGAGTCAATTATGACCAAGCAACAACACATGCAACAGATGGAGCAGTAAAAAATTTAACGATGTCAAATCATCACCTTAAAAGTTTGGGTCATTCTCCGGATTTAATTGGATTATTTTTTTCAATATTAAATCAATTTACTAGCACATCAACTTTTATAAGTAATGGAAATATAATTACTATTGACACTGAAACATTTGAATTACAAGGTAATGATTTTATATCTAAAACATTTTGTGGATTTGCAAACTGGTTTGGGCATATTATGTCTGATTGGACAGGTTCATCTGGAACGGTGGGTCAAGGTGGAAGAGGAACGGGAGTTCCAATACCATTTTATAATTTACTTCAAATGATGAATTTTGGAGAGTTTGGACAACATAAGCAAACATTTGCAACTATTACTACAAAAGTTTTTGAAAGTGGTTACGACTTTAGACATGGCATGGCAATGTCTATACCGGTAGTTATAACTGAGTTATTAATAAGATTTATGTATAGTATGAAAGCTCGCTTTTACCATAGTAAAGATTGGAAAGATTCAATTCCTAATGCAAATATTCCAGAACTTAGAAGAATGTTATTAGTTGGGCATGGAACACTTTGTTTGATTGACGGTGTTGATGCTTATATTCGTTCGGGTG